>HF993236.1 GCA_000436795.1 Bacteroides sp. CAG:1076 | reverse complement strand
CTCATCTTCACTTTCCGTTGCTTTTGCTTAAATTGTGCACTGTGGTAGACATTCATTTGCCGTGAACATTCTTAATAATGGGGCAAATATAAAGACGGTTGCAAGTCTGTTAGGACATAGCAGTATACAACATACAGAAAAGTACACCAGAGCGGTGGACAGCCTCAAACAAGCAGCTATAAACAGTTTACCAGAACTAAAAATGTGATGCTATGAAAGAACAGGAAGAAAGAAAAAAGATAATAGATTATATCTTTGAGGTTAAAGACATTTTAGACACAGCTAATATATTTGTTAAGGAAGGCTTTGATATACCTAAAGGAATAACAGATGATTTATTGTCAATAGACAATAAAATAGTCCAGATTAGGAATTTTATAGTTTATAATGGTGACAAAGAATTAGCGTGTTTTGTAAATACTATTAATAGAGGTGTATTAGCCCAAATACAGGGTTGGTATAATATGCCAGAGGGTGACGGAGGAAAATTGGCAAAAGTATTGGCATATAGTCATAAATTGTTGTATGAAACGGCATATAATAATTTTGATAGCTGTGTTAAGTCAAGTGAAAAGGAAGAAGTATTGCAAGATGACAGATTGAGAAATGAGAGAACAGAGAAAATATCAATTGTAACAAATGCAACACCAAAGAAAAAAGGGAGGCCAAGTAAAACTTTTGATGCTGTGTTAGTTGGGAACAAGGAAGCCACAAAGAAAAAATTACATGGTTTAATTGATGGTAAAAGTGGAAGGGACGCTGTAATATACATTAAAACAGCTATAACATTAGGGATAATTCTAAGACCAACACATACACAGTTTATAGGGGAATTCGGTAATATTGCAAGCAAACAGATTTATAATAAATACCTAAGCGAAAATCTGTACTATGATGGTGAGTTAGAAGGAGCAAAACAAGCATTGATGAACGGGTAGAAAGTATTTCAAAGGTAATTTAAATAGCTTTTAATTGTCTGTTATATAATGGCCAATAGTTCGTTAAAAATTCGCCAAGCCTAAGCGGCTCTGGCAGTAAATAAAATGAGTTCTTTGAAAAGTTTGTCAATAACTTGCGGGTCTGGGCTAATCCCGAACACGCAAATAAATCGTTCAAGCATATAAGCATTG
>HF993235.1 GCA_000436795.1 Bacteroides sp. CAG:1076 | reverse complement strand
GATAGGACTGTTTCCTGTGATTCCTTCTTTCAGTTATACTTTAAAATTCTAATAAGGATGATGGTAAAATATATTTCTTTCATGATCATACTTGGGGTATCCTTACTGTTTTCATCTTGCGTATATCATTTCGATCTAGATGAGGCGGAAGGAATCCCTAAGTTAGTCGTATACAGTTATCCCGGGAGTGGAGATACAACCGTGGTACGTCTTTCACGAAGTCTTCCAGTCACAGGCAAGGGAGAAATTGTTTCCGGTTTGACAGGGACGGATGTCCGGCTGGAAGTAAACGGTACACCTGTCGGTCTGTTGTGGACGGACAAAGCTTTACCGGGTGTTCCCGCCAAAAGTTATTATACGGTGCAGAGATACGAGGAAGGCGATCGTATCCGGCTGACAGCTTCTGCAGAAGGTTTAGAAACCGTTTCGTCTGTTACGACAATTCCCGCTCCGTTTCCGTTGAATTCTGTTCATATGGAACGAAAGCCATCCGATCTTGGTACGCTTCAGTTTCAGATAAACTTTACCGATGAGGCAAGTACAGTAAACTATTATGCCGTAACGGTGAAAGAAAGAGCGAAGTACTGGAAAGATGGAGATTCACGGGTGTATTATGACAAAGAATATACTGCGTATATGGATTGGGACGATGAACCGCTCCTGAAGGTTTCAGCCGGTTTGGATGAAATTCTTATGGGCGACTATACCTATTATGAGCAGTTGTATATTTGGAGCGATGAGAAGATTCAAGGGAAGAATTACACACTTCGGCTGAACAAGACTTATATATCCGATTATGAAACCTCTATTCAGGATGAAGTTTATACAAACAGGAAACAATATAAGGTTTGTCTGTATAGTTTGTCGGAAGAGTTCTATCATTATCTGAAGTCGATGAATGAACAGGTAAACAATAAATTGGGAGAATCGGAATTGGCTCCTGTACGTCCTACCTATACCAATGTAGCAAATGGACTGGGATTGGTAGGAGGTTGCCGGATGATACAAACGGAATGGATGGATAGTGTGAAAGAATAAGTTATAAGTAATTGATTAAACATAAGAATTGATTGTATGATAAAGCGTTTGACTATACTTTTATTATTGCTTAGTGGCTGGCTGGTTACTTACGGACAGACAGGTCAGTCCTCAGGTCTGACAATTTATGGAGGAAAGGATATGGTAGGTTATGATATGGTTGCTCCATCAGCCGGGTTACCTCCTTTTGATGCCGGGAAGACTTATTTTGATTCCAGATTCTCTTTGGGTTTCGGTTATCGTTGGCGGTTGAAGCCGATTGATTCCCGATGGTTTTTCGATCTTGCGATAACGGCCGGATATCATCGTTATAAGTATGGATTAAGCTATCTCTCTCCGGACGAGCACATAACTTATGCGGGAAATGCAGGAGTTTGCAATTTGTTGTCGGTTTCTCTCTCCGGAAGTGTGGGATATTATTTGTATAAAGGATTGAATTTGTCTGTAGGGTTCGAGCCAGCTTATTATTTTTATGATAAAGATTTTGTGAATGTACCAGTGTTTGCCCGTTTGGGCTATGACTTTGGTTGCATGGAAATTGCCATACAATATAAGCGGGGAATAACCCGGAAATTCGATTTATTCCCTTTTGTGAACAGCCGTTTGTCTGGTTGGGAGCTGATGGTATACATACCTTTGTCTAAAAGAAAGACAAATTAATTACTCTTCTTTCTTCTTGAAATATTCATACCCAATGCGGCAATACAGGCATTTCTTCAGGTCACAGTAATTCTTTTTGAGCTGGATCAGTGCCTGACTGTCGCCTGCATGTGAGGCTTCCAGCCCACATTCTTTCCACATGCGGATGATGTAATTGTTTTCCGGCCTCAGCTCCTCCAGCAGTTGGGTGGCACGCAGGCATAAAGCATCGTTCGACTTGTGCTTGCCGTAGGCATAGAGAAATGGAACTACCGTATTGATGATAAGCAAATCGGTTGAGCTTTGGCTGATGGTTTTGGGATGCGAAGGAGAGGGAGTACCGAACGTATAGTGTGTCAGCCAGTATTCCGATGTGCCCCCTTTCAGGAGATTGCGCAGCTCTTTCAGCGATTCCGTTTCCATCAGTTGCGAAAACAAACCTTGCGAACGGTGGTACAGGCAGGCAAGCTGCGCAATACGGATATGTGGAAAGTTGCCCGGACGCAGGCGAAGCAGGCGCCAGCGGCAGTCGGAAGAAGGTTGCAGACCGAATTTCTGCTTCAGATAATTGTATTCCTTGATCATGTTTTCCGTATACGCATCAACCGACAACTCTTGCAAAAGGCCTGCTTGCCCGAAGAAAAAAGCCTCTATCTGAAACAGATTATCGCGGTGTTTGTTGACGGCTGCCAGCGGAATATTCTTTGCCCAAATTTCAAAGGCATCGCTGTTTACTCCAAATCCGAAATTGCGTGCCAGCGTAATGAAAAACACATTTTCCCAGTCGTGGTTGTATTCCTGCAAGAGTTTTTCTATTTGTTGCGTTTTGTGCTCGAAACGTTCCACCTGAAGAGTGGACAGCCAGCTATGCAACAGGAAGGACGGCAGTTGGGGGATGATGCGGAAACAGGCCGGATAGCGGTCGGCACGGATCAGCTCTTCATAATTTTTCAGCAAATAAGGCGGGTAGTGCAGTTCCATTTGTGGAATCACCTCTCCATTGCTGCGTGTGGGAGTAGCGTCAATGTCCGAAGCCACGTGCAGGATAACCGAGTCGTATGTCGGATCAAGATGATGATTGTGGCGAAACCAGTCGGAAGCCTGCTGGTGTATTTCAATGTTTCCCACCCAGGTTACATCGTTTATCTTGATTTTGGCATTGAAAAAATCCGGTCCGGCATGCATGTTTGCCAGTCCCGGGTCGATGATTTCAATCGGTTGTCCGTCGGTAGTCTGCAAAGGTTTCAGTGCGAAAAGCTTGTGTTTCCACACATAGTGCAAGAGTTCTTCCATGTTAATGAGGTGTAAATGTTCGCTAAATGTAATGATTAATAACGAAAAACGTTATCTTTGTGCCTAAAATAATTTGAGATTTATGAAGATAGCATTAATAGGATATGGTAAGATGGGTAAGGAAATCGAAAAGATTGCAGTTGCCCGCGGACACGAGATTGTAAGTATTATTGATATAAACAACCGTCAGGATTTTGCTTCAGAAGCTTTTCGTTCGGCTGATGTAGCAATTGAATTTACAGCTCCTTCGGTAGCGTATGGAAACTGTCTGGAAGCTTTCAAGAATGGTGTGAAAGTGGTATCGGGCAGTACCGGCTGGATGAATGAGCACGGTGAGGAAATGCGCCGTTTGTGTGCAGAAGAAGGAAAGACCCTTTTCTGGTCGTCTAATTTCAGTCTGGGTGTGGCCATTTTCTCTGCGGTCAACAAATACCTGGCAAAGATTATGAATAACTTCCCCAATTACGATGTGTCGATGGTAGAAACACACCATATTCACAAACTGGATGCTCCGAGTGGAACAGCTATAACACTGGCTGAAGGTATTCTGGAGAACTTAGACAGAAAGAACAAATGGGTAATGGGTACACTTACGGCTCCGGATGGTACAGTCAGCGGAACAACCGAATGTGCTGCCGACGAACTGCCTATCAGCGCTATTCGTGAAGGAGAGGTTCCGGGTATTCATACCATTCGTTATGAATCGGAAGCCGATTCCATCATCATCACTCACGATGCGAAGAACCGTAAAGGATTTGCTTTGGGTGCCGTGCTGGCTGCCGAATATACGGCAAACCACGAAGGATTTTTAGGTATGAACGATTTATTTCAGTTTTAAGTTATGATACAGGCCTCACGTAAGCAGTGGATAAAGTTTGGCATCGTACTGGTGCTGTACCTGATTTTTCTGATCTGGTTGCAGAGCTGGCTGGGACTGATTGTGGTTCCTTTTATCTTCGATGCTTATATTTCAAAGAAAATTCCATGGACTTGGTGGAAGAAATCGAAAAATAAGACCGTCTTGACTGTCATGAGCTGGGTGGATGCAATTGTCTTTGCACTGGTAGCCGTGTATTTTGTCAATCTGTATTTCTTCCAGAACTACGTTATACCGTCGTCTTCACTCGAAAAATCGTTGCTGGTAGGCGACTACTTGTTTGTCAGCAAGATGAGTTACGGAGCACGTATTCCGCAGACTCCACTTCACATGCCGCTTACGCAGCATACGCTTCCGATATTCAACTGCAAGTCGTATCTCGACTGGATACATTGGGACTATAAGCGTGTAGGTGGTCTGGGTAAGGTAGAATTGAATGACATTGTGGTGTTCAACTTCCCTGCGGGCGACAGCGTCGCAACAGCCGTTCCTGCCGAAGACTTGTATCGCTTGAGCTATCAGGCTGGGCAGCAGCTTTCACAGCCGGTAGATATGTCGCGTCTGACACTGGAGCAGCAGCGTCAGGTGTACGATTTCTATTATCAGGCGGGACGTAAGTATATCGATGAGAATCCGCAGACTTACGGTAAGATTATTACACGTCCGGTCGACCGTCGTGAGAATTATGTAAAACGCTGTGTCGGATTGCCCGGACAAACGTTGCAGATAAAGAACCGTATTATCTATCTGGACGGGAAAGCCAACAAGGAACCCGATAATGTGCAGTACCGTTATTTTGTGAAGACCAAGAGAATGCTTCCCGACGATTTGTGTCACGAACTGGGTATCAGTAAGGAAGACCTGATGATGTATTATACCGATGAATCGGTGTATAATATGCCGCTGACGGAGAAAGCTAAAGCTGCTTTGTTGGCTCGGAAAGATTTGGTAGTGTCTATTGAGAATGTGCCCGATGACGATGCGGGAGGATTGTATCCGGTAAACAAGCTAACGGGTTGGACAGTCGACAATTATGGACCGATCTGGATTCCGAAGAAAGGCGCAACAATTGACTTGACACTGGATAATCTGCCTATGTACGAGCGTCCTATCAAGAATTATGAAGGAAACTCGCTGGACGTGAAGGATGGTAAAATCTATATCAACGGACAGGAAACTACGAAGTATACCTTCAAGATGGATTATTACTGGATGATGGGTGATAACCGGCATAATTCAGCCGATTCACGTTTCTGGGGATTTGTTCCCGAAGACCATATCGTAGGTAAACCCATCTTTATCTGGCTGTCGCTCGATCAGGACAGAGGGTGGTTCGATGGCAAGGTTCGCTGGAACCGTTTATTTAAGTTTGTCGATTCTATAAAGTAATGAGTTATACGACTTCAGATTATTGGTGGATAATAACTGGAAAATAGGACTGAAGCTGGCGGCACTTGTCATTGTTGCCGTATGGCTGGTTAAGACTTTTCTTGTTACCTCTTGCTTTATTCCTTCGTCGGGAATGGAAAATACGCTTTATCAGGGCGAAGGAGTGCTGGTGAACAAGTGGAGTTATGGTTTGCGCATGCCTTTTCCGTCATTCTTGGGTTATCACCGTATCGGAAGTTGTGAGGTAGAGAAGGGCGATATTGTACTCTTTAACGATCCGGGGGCTACTCAGCGGAATAAACGGCTTGAGTGGCGCAGAGTCTTTATCAGCCGCTGTATCGGCACGCCGGGTGATACGCTGATGTTGAACCGGGAGATGATAGATAGCGGCGATGAAGTGCTGAGTCCTGATAGTAAATCGTTGTATGTATATCCTTCATCAAAAGAAGATCTGATGCGTGTGATTCTGGATGCAGTAGGACTGAAGGATAATTCATTGGTGGGATATACTGAAGATGGAAGTTATATTCGTAGTTTCAGCCATTATGAATTTTATCTGGTGTCGCAGAAAGCAGGACAACGGATTGATTTCGTATCATTGAATAGCAAGCTCTCACGGGAAGTACATCCTTATGTTGTGCCTCGAAAGGGAAAGCCTGTAAAGGTGTATCCGTGGAATGTTGTCTTGCTGTGTAATACAATTGTTTCGCACGAAGGAAAGCAGGCTGGCGTGCGGGGCGATACATTATGGGTAGAAGGAAAGCCTGTCAGTTCGTTTACGTTCAGCAAGGATTATTATTGGATGGCGTCGAATGATCCTGTCAACTTGTGTGACTCGCGATTGTTCGGCTTTGTGCCCGAAGATCATATTATCGGTAAGGCATGGCGGATCTGGTATGCTTCTCGCAAAGAACGTTTTTTTCAACGCATACAGTAAAATGAAGAAAGAAGTGATACTTGGATCGGCGTATCTTGCGCCGGTAGAATATTATACAAAATTGTTTGCGTACGATACCGTACATATAGAACGGTTCGACCATTATATGAAGCAGACTTACCGTAACCGGTGTGTAATAGCTTCGGCTGGCGGTGGTCTGGCTCTTACTATTCCGACGGAAAAGAGTGAGGATTTGAAGTGCCTGATGAAAGATGTACGCATTTCCGACCATGGCAACTGGCGGCATGTGCACTGGAATGCTTTTGTGGCGGCTTACAAACAGAGCCCTTTCTTCGATTATTATGCCGATGAGTTTCATCGCTTTTTTGAGCAGAAATACGAATTTTTGTTCGATTTCAACTTGGAATTATGCAACTGGATTTGCGAACAGATAGACCTTCATCCGCATTTGTTGCCTACTGATGATTATATAACGTCTTCTGATGATTCGGATGACTTCCGCGAGCTGATTCATCCTAAAAAACTTTATGCTGAATGTGATCCGGAATTCTTGCCCAAACCTTATTATCAGGTGTTCGATCAGAAAAACGATTTTTTACCTAACCTCAGCATTGTGGATTTGTTATTTAACATGGGACCTGAAAGTTTGTTGGTTCTGCGTGATAGTATTGTAACACATGAATAAAGTAATATATATATGAATACGATTCCTACAGTAACAAAAAATTTGTTGATTATTAATGTATTGTGTTTCTTCGGCACAATCGTAGCACGACGCTATGGCATCGATGTGGAGAACTTGCTGGGATTGCATTTCTTCCTTGCGTCCGATTTTAATCCGGCACAGCTCATTACGTATATGTTTATGCATGCCAATTTCCAGCATATCTTTTTTAATATGTTTGCTGTGTGGATGTTTGGCCGGGTACTTGAACAAGTATGGGGACCAAAACGTTTTTTATTTTACTATATCTTATGTGGAATAGGAGCCGGGCTGATACAGGAGGCTGTGCAATATACGGAGTATCTGGTTAGCTGGTCCCATTACGATGGGGTAGATACCGGCATGGGAGTTATACCGATGAGTGAGTTTCTGAATCGCTTGAATACGGTTGGAGCTTCGGGTGCCGTATATGCTATTTTGTTGGCTTTCGGTATGTTGTTCCCTAATAGCCAGATGTTTATTTTCCCTTTGCCAATGCCAATCAAGGCTAAATATTTTGTTATTGGATATGCGGCATTGGAACTGCTTCTGGGTTTGGCAGGAAGCGATGGTGTAGCTCATTTTGCTCACCTGGGTGGTATGCTTTTCGGTTTGATATTGATTATTTACTGGAGGAAGAGAAATGGCGGCGGACAGCAGATTTATTACTAATTTGAGGGACAGTTTCAGGCGGGGAGATATTGTAACCCGGTTGCTGTATATCAATATAGGAGTCTTTCTGATTGTTACACTGGTAAACATTGCGTTAACCCTGTTCAATCAGCCGGTTGGGTTATGGACTAATTACCTGGAGTTTCCTGCTTGGTGGGAGCGATTCCTCCGGCAGCCTTGGTCGTTGTTTACTTATATGTTTATGCATGCTGGCGTATTGCATATTTTATTCAATATGCTATGGCTGTACTGGTTTGGCCGTTTGTTCTTACAATTCTTTTCTGCGAAGCATTTGCGGGGATTATATGTGCTGGGAGGCATCGTTGGTGGTTTGGCCTATATGGTTGCATACAATCTGTTTCCTTATTTTGCAGATGCGGTATATTCTTCTTATTTGTTAGGAGCTTCGGCATCTGTGCTTGCCATTGTGATAGCGGTGGGAGTACGTGAGCCCAATTATCCCATTCAGCTGATGTTTATCGGAACGGTGAAATTGAAGCATGTCGCTATATTTATGTTGCTGTTGGATTTGCTGTTCATGACTTCAGGAAACGCCGGCGGACATATTGCTCATCTGGGAGGTGCTTTGGCGGGTTGGTGGTTTGCGGCTGGATTACAAAAAGGTCATGATGCTACCAAGTGGATAAACAAGGTGCTTGATTTCTTTTCGGGCAGTTGGAAGTCCTCATCTCGAAAGCCCAAGATGAAAGTGCATTATAGTGATAAGCAGAAAGACTATGATTTCAATGCAAGAAAAAAAGAGCGTACAGAAGAGATAGACCGTATTTTGGATAAGCTTCGTAAATCAGGCTATAATAGTTTGACGGATGCAGAAAAGAAAAGTCTGTTTGATGCAAGTAAAAAATAAGAGTGACAATTCTTGCATCTGCGGTAGCGTGCGCATGTAAGTAAGGGTAATATTAAATAATTACGAATATGAAAAGAGTTGGAAGTTTGATTCGGTGGGTATTGTTTACCTTAAACATACTGGTTGCCATTGGTTTCCTGATAAGTGCCTACAGTCCATATATTTCTCCGGTCAGACATCCATTATGGGCATGTGCAGGCTTGTTTTTTCCTTTTCTGTTGCTTGCAAACTTTCTTTGTCTTTTAGCTTGGATTTGCATCAAGTGGCAGTATGCGCTATTTCCTTTACTGGTATTTATCATTGGCTGGGATAGTGTATGGACTTATTGTCCGTTAGGTACCGAAAAAGAACCGGAAGGTGGGGAGGTTATCAAGTTGCTGACTTACAATACGAGAGATATTGCTTCTGGTAAAGATTACGATAAAGAGCAAGGAAATCCTGTTCTTAATTATCTTAAGGAGAGTGATGCGGATATTATTTGTTTGCAAGAATTTGCATCTAATTGGAAAGTAAATCAAAAAGAAATTGATCGGGCTTTGGCTACTTATCCTTATCATAGAATGGTACGGGTTAAGGGAGGAAGTGGGCTATCATGTTATTCTCGTTATCCTATTTTATCGGCACAGTGCTTGGATTATTCGAGTAAATTTAACGGGAGTGTATTATATCGTTTGAAATTAGGAAAAGATACTTTACTCCTGCTAAATAACCATCTTGAATCTAATAAGCTTGATGCTCATGATAAAGTTGTATATAATGATATATTGAAGTCTCCACGTGAAGAAAACGTAAAAAAT
Source organism: Bacteroides sp. CAG:1076 (assembly GCA_000436795.1). GTDB lineage: Bacteria > Bacteroidota > Bacteroidia > Bacteroidales > Bacteroidaceae > Phocaeicola. Next base: position 4,399 of record HF993235.1, on the reverse strand, counting down.
GGCGGACGATATTTGTTGCATAAATTAGCTGAAGCTGTGTCCATACGTGCACCTCAAGCCGATTCTGTAGCTCACGCTATAGTCGGCAATCGTACTCGTTATATGCTGGTTTGTGGTGATTTTAATGATTCTCCTATTTCTTATGCTCACCGAGTAATCGGACAAGGGTTGAATGATGTGTATGCGGAAGCGGCTTCAGGCCCTGGGTTTACGTATAACGAGAATCATTTCTATTTTCGTATCGACCATATATTTGCCAGCGATGGTTTTCGTGTCTTGAAATGTAAAGTTGATCGTTCTATCAAGGCATCCGACCATTATCCGGTATGGTGCCTGTTGGAAAAAAAAGAATAATGGAAATCCGGGAATAAACTTCTCGGATTTTTTTGTGCCTATTCCTTATAAAGTAAAGATTTCTTGTAAAGATACTCCTTTTAGTCGTTTGGTAAACAGCGGTAAACCAAATTTCTCAGTCGATATAAATGCGACAAATAGTTGTTTTTTACGCTTTAAAACTTAAATATTTAGAAACCTTTCCCTTTGTGAATGAAAAAAAAACTATATTTGCAACCTTGAATAAACGTATATTAATTAAAAAGTAAATATATAAATTAAAGTAACATGCAAAACAAAGGATTCGTAAAGGTTTTTGCGATATTGCTGACCCTTGTATGTGTGTTCTATCTTTCGTTCTCTTTTGTAACCCGCTATCATATGAAAAAGGCGGCAGAGGATCCGAAAGGGGAAACTCACTACCTTGATTCAGTACAGAATGAAAAGGTATGGTTGGGCAGTTATACGCTGAAACAGTGTCGTGAGATGGAAATCGGATTGGGACTTGACCTGAAAGGCGGTATGAACGTCATTCTGGAAGTTTCAGTACCAGATGTTGTAAAAGCTTTGGCTGACAACAAGACTGATAAAGCATTCAACAAGGCTTTGGCTGAGGCTGCTAAACAACAAGTTACCAGTCAGGATGATTTCATCACAATTTTCGTTCGTGAATACAAGAAGCTGGCTCCTAATGCCAGTCTCGCAGAGCTATTCGCAACTCAGCAATTAAAAGATAAAGTGACTACACGTAGCACAGATGCAGAAGTAGAAGCAGTACTGCGCGAGGAAGTAAAAGCTGCGGTAGACAATTCTTATAATGTCTTGCGTACTCGTATCGACCGTTTTGGTGTAGCTCAGCCTAATATCCAGACATTGGAAGGTAAAATGGGACGTATCATGGTGGAACTGCCGGGTATCAAAGAACCTGAACGTGTAAGAAAATTGCTTCAGGGTTCTGCTAACCTTGAATTCTGGGAAACCTTTGAAGCTAAGGAAATTGTTCCGGTATTGGCTTCGGCCGACAGTCGTGCACGTGAATTGCTGAATGCTACAGCTACTGATTCTGTAAAGACAGATACGGTTGCTACTGCTCAGCCTGCTGTTTCAGCAAAAGATAGCCTGGCTGCAGCTTTGAAAGGTGAAAGTACTACAACGACTACTGCTAATATAGAACAAGTTAAGAAAGAACATCCGTTGCTCTCTGTTCTTCAGTTGAATCAGAATGGCGTAGGTGCGGTTGTTGCTTATGCTGACCGTAATGATACAGCAGAAGTTAATCGTATTCTGAATATGCCGGAAATACAGAAGCAGATGCCTCGTGACTTGAAGTTGATGTGGGGTGTGGCTGCTGCTGATTTTGATAAGAGCGGACGTATTTTTGAATTGTATGCTATCAAGTCAACAGAACGTAACGGACGTGCTCCGTTGGAAGGTGATGTCGTAACTGATGCAAAAGACTCTTACGACCAGTACAACAAGCCTTGTGTAAGCATGTCAATGAATACTGAAGGTGCTCGTCGTTGGGCTACTTTGACCAAGCAGAATATTGGTAAGTCTATTGCTATTGCATTGGATGGATATGTATATAGTGCTCCGCGTGTAAATAGTGAAATCACAGGTGGACAGTCTGAAATTTCTGGTAGCTTTACTCCGGAACAGACCAAAGACTTGGCTAACGTGTTGAAATCTGGTAAGATGCCGGCACCGGCACGCATCGTTCAGGAAGATATCGTAGGTCCGTCACTGGGTCAGGAATCTATCAACCAGGGTATTGTTTCGTTTATCGTCGCACTGGTTGTCCTGATGATTTACATGTGCGTGATGTATGGATTTATTCCGGGTATGATTGCTAACTGCGCATTGTTCGTCAACTTCTTCTTTACGTTGGGTATTCTCTCCTCTTTCCAGGCCGCATTGACCATGTCTGGTATTGCCGGTATGGTATTGTCACTGGGTATGGCAGTGGATGCGAACGTGTTGATTTATGAACGTACAAAGGAAGAGTTGAGAGCTGGTAAGGGTACTAAGCAGGCATTGTCTGAAGGTTACTCGAATGCGTTCTCTGCTATATTCGACTCTAACTTGACATCTATTATCACAGGTATTATCCTGTTTAACTTTGGTACAGGTCCTATCCGTGGTTTTGCCACTACATTGATTATCGGTATCCTCTGCTCGTTCTTTACTGCCGTATTCTTGACTCGTCTGGTTTACGAACACTATATGAATAAAGACAAGTGGTTGAACTTGACCTTTACTACAAGTATTTCGAAGAACCTGATGCAGAATGTACATTATAACTTTATGGGTGTTACTAAACGTTCTTTCATGATTTGGGGCGCTGTAATCGTTATCTGTATCATTTCGTTCTTCGTTCGTGGCTTGGCACAGAGTATTGACTTTACCGGTGGACGTAACTTCGTGGTACAGTTCGAACAGCCGGTACAGCCGGAAACCGTACGTGATTTGCTTCAGCCTAAAGTTGGTGATGCGAACGTACAGGCTATCGCATTAGGTACAGATGGTAAGACTATCCGTGTAACAACCAACTATCGTATCGAAGAAGATTCTCCTACAATCGATGCCGAAATCGAAGAGTTCTTGTACAATGCCTTGAAGGAAGGTAACCTGCTGGGTAAAGGAACTACTCTTGAAATCTTTATCGACCGCGATAACCGTGTAGGTGGTTCAATCATCAGCTCACAGAAAGTTGGTCCAAGTATCGCTGATGATATCAAGACTTCAGCTGTCTGGTCAGTTGTTTTGGCACTGATTGCAATCGGTTTGTATATCTTGATCCGTTTCCGTAACATTGCCTACAGTGTGGGTGCTACAGTGGCATTGGTTGTCGATACTGTATTGATTATCGGTATGTATTCTCTTTGGTATGGTATTTTACCATTCTCATTGGAAATCGACCAGACGTTTATCGGTGCAATCTTGACGGCCATCGGTTATTCAATCAACGATAAGGTGGTTATCTTCGACCGTGTGCGTGAGTTCTTCCACCTGTATCCGAAACGTGACCGTGCAAAACTGTTTAACGATTCATTGAACACTACTTTGGCTCGTACTATCAATACTTCATTTAGTACATTGATTGTATTGTTAAGTATCATTATCCTGGGTGGTGACAGTATCCGTAGCTTTGCTTTCGCAATGATTCTGGGTGTTGTTGTTGGTACATTGTCTTCATTGTTCGTTGCAGCTCCGGTTGCTTATCTGACAATGGGACATAAGATGAAAGATACAGAAGACGCAGAAGCATAACGCGTTTTTTAAAATATTTTTTTGAATAATAGCCCCCTGTCATCGTTTGATGGCAGGGGGCTTATGTTTTCTCTTAATTCGTTAATATATAAAGATTTTGCTTTGTTTAGGATTTGCTTTAAGAGAATCTTTTAGTATGGTTGCTGCAATTTGGGCTTTTTTATGTACCACCGATTGGTGAACAAAGTTTAGATGGATTTGTTGTATGTACGAACAGTAAGAAACAAAAACAACTAACTAACTATTTTAAAAGATTAGAAAGTATGAGAAAACAATTTCTCTTAGCAATGGCATTTGCAGCTGTTGCTGTAACAAGTAATGCACAAGATGCATACGTAGGTAATAAGTTTTTTGACAATTGGTACATTGGGGTAAAAGGAGGAGGTGTTACTCCAACTACACATTCTGCTTTCTGGAAAAATATGCGTGGAACAGCAGGCGTGGAGCTGGGTAAACAGATTACTCCGGTTTTAGGCGTTTCATTCGAAGGATTGACAACGATTAATACAAGCAATAGCCGTAATGCATTTGATGCTTTGAATTTGGGTGCATTGGGTAAGATCAACCTGAACAATTTATTTGGAACTTATCAGGGACAACCTCGATTGTTCGAAGTGGAAGCAATTGCCGGTATCGGATGGGGACATGATTTCATGAACTCTGGCATGGGATACGACCAGTCGTATATGGTAAGCCGTTTCGGTGCAAGCTTCAACTTTAACTTAGGTGAATCGAAGGCATGGACTATTAATGTTCGTCCCGCGATTGTTTACCGCATGGATGGTAACAGAGCACA
>HF993234.1:7607-24207 GCA_000436795.1 Bacteroides sp. CAG:1076 | reverse complement strand
TAACGATGCCGATCTGTACACCCATATCATGGATTTCCTTAATCTGCTGTGCATATTCTCCCAGACGTTTTTCGTCGATACCATATTTCTTTTCTCCCATTAAGCTTTCGCCGCTGAGCTTTAACAGAATACGTTTGAACTTTGCCATAAATTGATTTTTTTAATGTTTAGTCGCAAAGTTAGAAATAAATGTCAGAAGAATAGTCAAAATCTCTTGTTTTTATTCCTTATTTCTATCGTCCTGTCACTTGCAGGTATTCACGTTTTTTTACTTCATACTGAGCGTAGGTTTCTACATACTTGTCGCGACTTTGCTGATAGAGGCTCTGTGCATCGAGCAGATCGCTCATGGTGCATGTACCGGCTGCATAATAATCGGTGTTCAGACGCAGGTTTTCTTTAGCCTGTTCGATGGAAAGCAGAGCTATCTTTACCTGTTTATAGGCATCATTCAAGTCATCCCACGTATGTTTCATGCGGATTACCAGCAACTGGCTCTGGTCGGTGAGCTGGTTTTCGGCATTACGTAGTTGTAATTTCTGACGTTGAATGTCGTGCGAGCCTCCCCACCAGCCTGAGATTGGTACGGAAACGGTAGCGAATCCCAGCCAGAATGTATGATCTTTACCCAGCAGATTCTCGTAAGCATAGCCTCCTCCGATAGCTATGGTAGGCAAGTTTTTGCCTATAGCCATTTTATGTTGCAGGCTGCTTGCCTTTACATTTTGCTGGAGGAGGTTATATTCATTGGTCATCGTAAGTGCTGTTTCGGGAACCGTATAGAGTCCTTCCGGTCCTTGCGGCAACGTATCTTTCAACGTTGCCGCTATTTCTATGCTATCAGCCGGATGTCCTATATACTGTGCAAGCATACTCCGTGATAATGAAAGCATGTTTTCCACCTGAATGCGTTTACTCTGTATTTCATTTTGCCGGAGTTGAACCTGCAATAAGTCGTTACGGGTTGTGATACCTGCCTGTACACTGGTTTCCACATCCTGAAGCAACTGACTTAGTTGTTTGTCGAGTGTACCGATAGTCTGTAATTTTTCTTTCAGCATTACTACCTGCCAGAAATAATTTTCGACTGTCAGCGTCACTTCGTTTTGTGACTGGCGTTGCTGAAGGCGGTTTACTTCTACATTTACCTTAGCCAGTTTGTTCCCGTTTACTATTTGTCCTCCGGTGAACAGCGGCAGGGTAGCCGAAACGTCGCCTACGAGTCCGTTTTTCATGAATGCCATCTGCATTTCGGGTGATAGTCCCATGCGTACCAGACTTTTGTCGGCAAGGAATCCGCTTCCGGCTGCACTTACCGTAGGAAAGTATTTACTGAAAGCCTCCTGCTTGCTGTGTTCTGCCATGCGAAGGTTGTTTTGAGCATTTTTCATGCGTACATTGTTGTCGAGTGCAGCTTCTATACATTCGTCCAGCGAATAGGTATGTTGGGCAGAAGCGCATAATGGCAACATACAACCTGCCGACAGCAGGAATAAAGATATGATGTTTTTTCTTTTCATAATCGTAACAGAATTTAATTGCTATCTTTTTAGTTATCAATGTTATTGAAGTTCGATTTGTGCATTGACGGCACGTTTGCGAGTGGAACCTCTAAACAATAGCATATACAAAACCGGAAGTACAGTCAGCAGGAAGATCATGGTGATAAGAGTTCCGTAGCAAATTACAGTTCCCATAGGCATCCACAATCCGCTTTTACCCAAAATCATCGGGATAACTCCCATTGAAGCTGCTGCTGATGTCAGGAAGATCGGTCGCATACGTCGGCGTGCGGAATGGTAAATGGCATCGCGTACACATAATTTTTCTGTGCTTCTCAGTTCTTCGGCATAGTCTATCATGATGATTCCGTTACGGACAATGATACCCATCAGACTGATAATACCCAACGTACACGTCATACTGAAGTCAACTCCCTGAATCAAAACACCTATTGCTGTACCGAAAACGCAGAATGTCATACTGCCGAAGATGAGCAGTGCAATACTCAGACGGTGGAAATGAGCTATCAGGATAAATAATATCATGACGGCTGCGATGGCAAGTGCTCCCATGATAAGCGGATTTTGCTCATTGTTCTGTTCCAAGTCACCTCCGTATGTCAGTGTGACTCCTTGAGGCAGGGGAATTGCCTTTATTTTTTCCTGAATTTTTCCGGTTATTTCCATTGCATTTTCTCCTCTTTTCAAGTCGGACATTACTGTAATGGTATAGACACCGTTTCGGCGTACAATTTGTCCGTCTTCGGTAGATGGTTCAATGCTGGCTATCTGGCGAAGTGGAACACTCGACAGTCCGCCGGCTACCGGAATTAATTCATCTTCAATGTCGTTGTAATGTGCGTTGTCGGCTTTGTTGCTTTTAAGTATGATTGGGATATTGTAATCACCTTCCCATACATTGGCAACCGGAATTCCTGTACCATATCTCATCGCTAAGGTTGCTTCTACCGTAGCATTGGTAATACCCAACCGTGACGCTTCATCTTCTTTCAGTACGATACGTGCAGTGGTTTGCGGATTACTGAAGTTGGTTTGTGCCAGTTCTGTTTCAGGCATACTACGCAATAAGCTCAGATATTTGTCTGCTGTACATTTCAGACTGTCGAGGTTATTACCGCTTAATCGGAGTTCAATCGGATAGACCGACTGACTGTAACTGAGTTGTTTGAAACGGATCAGTGCTTCCGGAAATGCATTGGTGTATTTAGCTGCATATTCATTCAGCAAATCGACAGTTTCTTTATTTCCCTTTGTATTAACAATAAACTGTGCATAGTTCGGGCCTGCTATCTGCGGTGCGTATGCTGTGTGGAAACGAGGAGAAGCACATCCGGTAAATGAAGTTACCGAAACAACACGATCGTCTGCACGAAGTATATTTTCCAATGTGTCGGCTATGGCTGACGTCTTTTCGATGGCAGTTCCTGTAGGAAGATAAATTTCTACGGCAAACTGGTTACGGTCTGCTGTCGGCATCAGGTTCTGAGGTAATTTGCCCATCAGGATAATACCCACAACAATGAAGGCCAGTCCTGTTATTACAGTATAATAAGGATGCTTGAAGCATACATCCAGCAACTTATTATAATATTTCTGAAGCATATCCAGGAAAGAAAATCCCTTTTTGCCAGTCTGAAGAGGTTTCCGTATGAACCAGAACTGCATGAACGGTACAAGCAATGAAGCTACCAGCAGTGAAATTCCCAAAATAAGTGTGATGGACCACGGGAAGCTGAGCAGGAAATCGTGGAACATACCTGTCATGATGAACAGGAACGGGAAGAACGTGATACTGATGGCAAGGGTTGCCGAGAAGATGGAACGGAAGAAATGTGTACTACTCTGTATGGAAGCATGCCAGCGGGACATTCCTTCTCCTATTTTCTCCAGATAATTATCGATGATCACAATGGAGTTATCGACAATCATTCCCAGTGTAACAATCAGTGCTGCCAGTGTTACTGTATTCAGTTCGATACCAAAAGCATAGAACAGACCCAGTGAAATGAATATGGTAATCGGGATAGTAGAGGCTGCTACCAGTGCGACACGAACCGGAAGCAGTAACATAACTACGATGACTACGGCTACAATGGCAATCAGCAATTCTTTCAGAAAGTTGTTTACACTGTCGCCAACTACTTCGCTTTGGTCGGTAATGCGGAACATGTTTACTTCGGACGGAAGCTCTTTCTTAAACTCTTCGAGAGTTAGATTGATTTGTTCTCCCATCTTTACGATATTCTGTCCTTTTTTCATTTCTACGCTAAGCAGAATACATTTTTTCCCGTTGTTGGTAATGTAGCTGTCGGCATGTGGATATTCCTTTACCACACGAGCTACATCTTTCAGGCGAATGTTATGTCCTGAAGGGTCGGTATACACAATCTGCTCTTGTACGTCGTAAACGGTATTAAAGGATTTTTCTACGTGTACAGGCAGTATATAGGCTGGATTTTGTACTCGTCCGCCTGAAGTAACGAACCCTTTAGAAAACAGGTTGACAGCCAGTGTCTGTTCTGTAAGTCCGTATTGAGAGAGCTTCTCATTATCCAGATAAACGGCAATCTGTTCATTCTGCAATCCACTTACCGTCATACGTCCGATGCTGCTGATACGGCGTAAACGATCTTGCAAATCGTCCATGTATTCTTTTAATTCTCTGTAAGTTTTATCCTTACTTTCCATGGTGATAAGCAGAGCAGACGTATCTCCGAAATCATCCAGAACTTGTACGGCAAGCACATTCGAAGGCAAGCTCGACTTGAATGTTGCAATGCCATGTTTGAATTTACTCCAAAATTCATCTTTGTTGTTGAGATCGTCGTTTAGTTCTACTTGTATATAAACAATTCCGTCGCGGCTGGTAGAAAATGTCTTCTCTTTCTTTACTTCTTTATAGGAGAAGATATAGTTTTCCAGCGGTTTGGTAACTTGTTCAATCATTTCTTCGGCTGTATTTCCTGGTGCTACAGCTACTACCATTCCCTGGCGGATTGTAAAATCAGGAAATTCGTTTTTACGCATGTTGGGCAAACTGTATATGCCGAATGCGACCAGACAACATACTACCAGTATGACAATCTGCCGATAGTGCATTGCCCATTCTACTATATTACGTTTCTTTTCCATTGCTGTTTTATTTTATAGTTACCGGCGTGTTTTCACAAACTTTTTGCTGTCCTTCTGTTATAATCATATCCCCGTCTTTTATTCCGCTCAGGACAATGATTCCGTCAGAAGTGAATTCGCCGCATTGTATGATACGCTTTTCGGCTTTTCCTCCGTTATTTACCCATACAAAGTTCTGATTTCCTTCACCCAACTGGATAATGTTGGCAGGTAATACGTAGTGACTGCTGTCTTCGGCTGTTTCCAAAACTACTTCACAAACCATTCCCGGCATCAGTTCTTTATCCGGCTTGTTTATGCGAATTTTAACTTCGTAGGAACGTGATAAGGCATTGGCTACAATTCCTTTTTCTGCTACGCTGCCTTCGAAGGAACGGTTGCCTAAAGCTGAAACTTGAATCAGGGCTTTCTGGCTCTTTTGTATATTGGCAATTTCATTTTCTGGAACTGAAATTTTGACGTTCAAATCTCTTACGGCAACCAGATGGGCAACGGGCATTCCCGGCATTACATTTTGTCCTACTTCGATATCCTTTGCCGAAATGACTCCACTATATGGAGCATACAACTTGCAGTCGGATAAGTTTTTTCGTGCAACTTCTTCCATGGAGCGTGCCTGCTGGAGTTTGCTTTGTACTTCAATCCATTTCATATCGGCCAGACTTCCTTTATCGTGGAGCTGCTTCATACGCTGGTAAGCATCTTCAGCTTGCTTTAACGTTGACTGTGCGGCTGCATAGCTGCTTCGAATAGAAGTCGGGTCAATTTCTGCTATTAATTGTCCTTTATTTACATGTTTACCTAAGTCGACGTATATTTTCTTGACGGTTCCCATAACAGAGAAGCTTAGTGCTGTAGCGTTTGATTCTTCTACAGTGCCGGAAAAATGTCTGGATTCATTGGTTGTACTGGAAGATACTTGCATGACCTTTACTTTTACCGGATCAGCGGAAGAGTTTTGTTTGTCACTGTTACCCTGACAAGATAACAATGTAAAAAACAGCAATGAAGCTGTAATGTAATGACACTTTTTCATACCTATCTAAATTATCTTTTATTTTTCGGGAGCAAAAGAATACATTTTGTCTGATGTATTGATTCTTTTTGTGTCCTTAAAAGTGTTCTAAAAGTCTTCTACTTTTATTCACCTGAATAATTGACCATTAATTGCGCTCCTTTGATTACTGCTGTTGGTTAAAATTGCCGTTATTTTGCGGAAAAAGAATAACGATATGGAAAAAGATAGTTTGGAAAAAGGTATATGGCATAATGACGATTTGAATAAAAATGCGGCATACAAAGATGACCGTATAGCCATTATTGATAATATTCAAGGCTTGAAAGACGGACAAGTCAATCTGGATGATATGGTGAAGGTAGATGCTATACTCTTAGTTTATTGTGTGAAGGGGAAGGCTTCTATTTGCATCAATGGAAGTACTTATTTGATTCATCCCAATGATTTGTTGGTTTGTGTTCCCAACATTGTATTCGAAAAAAGTATGATTAGCATAGATTTCGAGATGCGTGGGGTTGTGCTTTCTCCTGAGTATATGAAGAATATGTTTTTGTTTGAATGTAGTACCTGGAGCTTCCGGTCGTTTGTAGAAAAGCATCCGGTCTTTTCATTGAATGACGAAGAAGCCAGATTGTTCAGACAGTATTACGATTTGCTGTATGAAAAAATGACCAGAACTCCTCGCAAGCACCAAAGGGAATTGTTTGATGCCTTGCTGGAGATGTTCCATTATGATTTTTACGATACGATGGAGCGTTTTTATAACGAAAATCCGAAAACCTTTTCATCATCAGAAGTCTTGTTCCGGAACTTTCTGGACTTGCTGAATACTCCGGGAAACAACTGTCGTAAGGTTGCTTATTATGCTGATAAACTGCATGTTTCACCTAAATATTTATCTGCTGTATGTAAAGAGGTAAGCGGACAGACAGCTTTCGATCTGGTAAATCAGTATATTTTGAAGAATGTAAAGTACATGCTTCAATGGTCGCCTAAAAGCATAAAGGAGATAGCTATGGAACTGGATTTCCCGAATCTTTCTTTTTTTGGCAAATACGTAAAGCGTTATCTTGGAGTTTCTCCTAAGCAATATAGGGAACAGTTGTCCTCGGATAAATTGTCGAATGTAGAAGATTAATCAGTAGCCTGATTATTACTTCTATATTCGGAAGGAGTCATGCCCAGGTGTTTCTTGACATACTGGGCAAAAAACGATGTATTCGAAAAGTCAAAGTCCATGGCTATTTCCTTCATGCTTTTATTAGAGTATTTAAGTTCCATTATAATATGTTCGATAGCGTTTTCGTGAATAAGGGTTAATGCATTCTTTCCACTGATTTGTTTGATTACCCGGGATAAGTATTTGGGAGAGTAACAAAATAAATTAGCATAATACTCGAGCGTACGATGTTTGCCATTATCAGCCGAAAGCGCTTCCATAAATTGTTTAAACAGAAAATCGGATTGCCTGAGAGAACCTGTATGTATCTCTGTTTCTGATTCAATAGATTTTTGAGTAGTCTGAAAAATCATTTCTCCAAAGAAAGCAGAGGCTATATGCGACAAGATGACTTTTTGGAATTTATTGATGTTGGTTTGTGTTTTGCTCTCCATCAAGCTTAAATATTGATTAAACCTTTTCTTTTCGCCTTGCTCAAAATGCTTAACCGGATTTTCTTGTATGTAGCATATCCATTTCCAGGTATATTTTTCTGTCTGTGTCAGGCGCTGAAGAAAGCGGTTGGAAAAGCAAATCACTTTTACCTTATGTGAGGAGCTTGCTGAAACTCGCCCGATTAGTGTATTTGGAAGGCTGATAATCAGATCGTCCTGATGTAGATAGTGAGGTACATTATTTAGTTCCAGTTTAATTTCTCCTTCGGTACAATATATCATCAGAAAAACTTCCAGTTTGACGTTTTTGTTTTCTAAAAATATCTTTTCCAGTTTGTCGGTAAAGAACAGATAGTCGTCGGTATAGGTTTCTTGTCCATTATACGACTTCAACATTTCCATATCGATATATTTGATAATATTATCTTCCATACATTATTTTTTTGCAAAGGTAGAGGATTTATATAGTAGATACCATGTTTAATTTTCCTCTATCTATATTGTATTTTCCACATTTAACAAAATATATCTTCTGAAAGGTGAAAACAGAATGTTTCTGTACGAAAATTCGTCGCTTTTGTTACAGGGCAAGATACTACTTTTGCACGAACAAAAAATGAATGAATATGACAATGAAAACAATTAGACTAAAGGTATGGCTAATGATTCTTGCAGGCTGTACAATAGGAGTAACTTCTTGTAAGACAGAAACAAAGAACAGTGAGACAAAAGGGTATAGTCTTGCAACTATCACTGCCGATACGGATAAGGAGATTACAACTTCATACTCTGCTTCGATTGAAGGTAAACAGGATATTGATATTTATCCGCAAGTTTCGGGATACATTGAAAAGCTGAATGTTTCAGAAGGTGATATTGTACGAAAAGGAGAAATTCTGTTTGTTATAGATCAGGTTCCTTATAAAGCAGCACTCGAAACAGCAATAGCTAATGTAGAGTCGGCAAAAGCCAATCTGGCTACAGCAGAACTTACTTATAAGAGTACACAGGCTTTGTTTGCTAAGAAAGTTGTTTCTGACTTTAACTTGCAGACTACAAAAAATGCTTATCTCACAGCCAAAGCACAGTTGGCGCAGGCAAAGGCTCAGGAAGTTAATGCACGCAATAACCTTTCTTATACAGAAGTTAAAAGTCCAAGCAACGGTGTTGTGGGCATGTTGCCTTATCGGGTTGGTACATTAGTGAGTCCCAGCATGCCCCAGCCGTTGACCACTGTTTCAGACAATTCGAATATGTATGTTTACTTTTCGATGACGGAGAATCAGTTTTTGTCGCTGGCTCGTCAGTATGGTACAATCGAAAAGGCCTTGCAGAATATGCCTGCCATTCAGCTTCAGTTGAATGATGGTTCTACTTATGAGGAAAAAGGCAAGATTGAATCTATCAGTGGAGTGATTGATAAGGAAACAGGTACGGTAGGGGTTCGTGCCGTCTTTCCTAATTCTTCGCGCTTGCTGCATAGTGGAGCTTCTGGTAATGTGTTAATTCCAAGTATATATAAACAATGTATAGTTATTCCACAAGGCGCTACTATACAATTGCAGGATAAGCTATTGGTATATAAAGTTGTAGATGGTAAAGCTGTGTCTACACTGATTAAGGTAGCTCCTGTTAATGATGGGAAAGAATATATTGTATTGGAAGGTTTGAAATCTGGCGACGAAATAATCTCGAACGGTGCGGGAATGGTTCGTGAAGGAACACAAGTTAAATAATTAACTGACGCTTATGAAAGGAAATATATTTATTAAACGGCCTGTGATGGCCTTGTCAATATCTATATTGATATTAATTGTTGGATTTATTTCACTTTATGTACTGCCGGTAGAACAATATCCGGATATTGCTCCGCCAACAGTTTGTGTGGATGCGACTTATACAGGAGCCGATGCAGATGCTGTGATGAACAGTGTTATCATGCCGCTGGAAGAGAGTATAAATGGTGTGGAAGACATGATTTACATTACTTCTACTGCGACTAATGCTGGTACGGCTGAAATTTTGGTTTATTTTAGACAAGGAACAGATCCGGATATGGCAGCTGTCAATGTACAGAATCGTGTATCGGCAGCTCAGGGATTGTTGCCTGCAGAAGTAACGGCTATTGGTGTCAGTACAACAAAACGTCAGAACAGTTACCTGCAGATTAATAGCCTTATCAGTCCGGATAAACGCTATGATGAAAGTTTCCTGTCCAATTATCTGGATATAAATGTAATTCCACAGATAAAACGTATTCAAGGAGTAGGAGATGTACAGCTCTTGGGCGATACGTATAGTATGCGTATTTGGATGAAACCGGAGAAAATGGCGCAATACGGCTTGGTTCCTTCCGATGTTACAGCTGCATTGGGAGAACAAAATATAGAAGCTCCGACAGGTTCTTTGGGGGAAAACTCGGATCATGTATTTCAGTATACCATGAAATATAAAGGACGATTGAAAAGTGTTGAGGAGTTTGAAAATATGGTAATACGTTCTGAAAAGGATGGTTCTGTATTACGGGTAAAGGATATAGCTGATGTAGAACTTGGACGTGAGTCTTATGGGTTTCATGGAGAAGCAGATGGTGTACCAGGTATAATGTTTATGGTCTATCAGGTAGCAGGTGCGAATGCAACGGCTGTAAATGAGGATATCACTAATCTTTTGAACGACATGTCTAAAGATTTACCGGAAGGAATGGAATTCCTTCAGATGATGAGTGTGAATGATTTCTTGTTTGCATCCATTGATAATGTGATTGAAACACTGGTCATTGCCATTATCCTTGTGATTTTGGTAGTTTACTTCTTCTTGCATGATTTTAAAAGTACATTAATACCATCTATATCAATTATCGTTTCACTGATAGGTACATTCGCTTTTCTGTCAGTTGCTGGTTTCAGTATTAATATATTGACTTTGTTTGCATTGGTACTGGCTATTGGAACTGTGGTAGATGATGCCATTATTGTTGTTGAGGCTGTGCAAGCCAAATTTGATATTGGTTTTCGTTCTCCTTATCTTGCTACCAAGGATGCCATGAGCGATGTTACGATGGCCGTTCTGTCGTGTACGTTGGTCTTTATGGCAGTGTTCGTTCCGGTAACTTTTATGGGTGGTACATCTGGTGTCTTTTATACTCAATTTGGTGTAACCATGGCTGTTGCTGTTGGTATTTCTTGTCTGAATGCCTTGACGTTGTGTCCTGCTTTGTGTGCAATGATGATGAAACCGTCGGATGGAAAAAAGAACCCTCATAGTATAAATGGTAGAATACGTGCAGCTTATAATGTTTCATTTAATGCCTTAATGGGAAAATATAAGAGAGGATTGATGTTTTTCTTCCGTCATCGTTGGATGGTATGGACTTCATTAGGCATTGCTTGTGCTTTATTGGTTTATTTGATGACTACTACTAAGACTGGGTTGGTGCCTCAAGAAGATCAGGGAACAATGATGGTTAATATCAGTACATCACCGGGTAGTTCATTGGTTGAAACTAATAAAGTAATGGATAAAGTACAAAAGATATTGGAGGCTACTCCAGAAATAGAACATTATTCGCGTACTTCTGGTTATGGATTGATTTCTGGTCAGGGAACCTCTTACGGAACAGTCATTATCCGTCTGCGCCATTGGGATGAACGAAAAGGTGAAGAACATACAGTTGATGCTGTCATGAAGCGATTGAATGCACAATTCAGTAGTATAAAGGAAGCTCAGGTGTTCTGTTTTCAGCCAGCAATGATTTCAGGATATGGTACAGGTAACTCCATTGAACTTTATATGGAGGATAAAACGGGTGGAGAAATGGAGCCTTTCTATAATTCGGTCATGCAATATATAGGTGAACTGAACAAACGTCCGGAAATAGCTATGGCTTATAGTTCTTATGCCATGAACTTTCCACAAGTGGCTGTAGACGTGGATGCTGCTAAGTGTAAACGTGCCGGAATCAGTCCGAATGATGTACTTAATGCCTTGGGAGCTTATTGTGGTGGTTCGTATGTTTCTAATTATAACAAGTTTGGTAAGGTATACCGTGTCATGATTCAGGCTTCACCTAAATCTCGTGTGGATAAGCACGCACTGGATAATATGTTTGTGCGTAATGGAACAGAAATGGCTCCTGTCAGCCAGTTTGTTACACTTCGTTCGGAAGAAGGTGCCGAAATAGCCAAACGATTCAATCTTTACAATACCATCAATGTAAACGTCAATGTAGCCGACGGATATTCGACGGGTGAAGCACAGAAAGCTATCAAAGAAGTAGCGGAACGGATGCTTCCTTCTGGATACGGATATGAATATGGAGGTATGGCACGAGAGGAAGCTGGCAGTGGAGGAGCACAAACGGTATTTGTTTATACATTGTGTGTAATGCTTATTTTCCTGATTTTGTCTTGTCTATATGAAAGTTTTCTGGTTCCGTTGGCCGTTATTCTTTCTGTACCTTTCGGATTAATGGGTAGTTTCCTTTTCGCACGTATAGCTGGACTGGAGAATAATATTTATTTGCAGACTGGAGCAATTATGTTGATTGGTTTGCTGGCTAAAACGGCTATTTTGATTACCGAGTATGCCATAGAACGTCGACGCAAAGGAATGGGCATAATTTCTTCTGCCTATTCTGCTGCTCAAGCTCGTTTCCGTCCTATCATCATGACTGTACTTTGTATGATCTTTGGTATGCTTCCGTTGATGTTCTCTACCGGAGCTGGTGCAAACGGTAATAGTTCGTTAGCAACTGGAGTCGTAGGAGGTATGCTTATCGGAACATTGGCTTTACTTTTCGTTGTCCCTGTATTCTTTATTGTATTTGAATACTTACAGGAAAAATTGCGTGGACCAATGCAAAAAGAGCCCGATCAGCAGGTGCTGTATGAAAAAGAACAAACATTGATAGAAAAGAGTGCTTTTAACGTTGAAAAAAATAAGTAGTATATGTATACACGAAAGATAATGATATTCGGCGTAACGCTTCTTTTAAGCAGTTGCGGAATATATACCAACTACCAATCTCAGACTTCTGTTCCCGATAATTTATATGGGGAAGAAGTTATAGCTTCCGATACAGTCAGTATCGGAAGCATCAATTGGAGAGATTTTTTTACTGACCCCTGTTTACAGAAATTAATAGAAAAGGGTCTGAAACAGAATACCGATGTAAAAACGGCTGAGTTACGGGTAGAAGAGGCTAAGGCTTCTTTACTTTCTGCCAAACTGGCTTTTCTTCCTTCTTTTGCTTTATCTCCTCAGGGAAATATTAGTTCTGTAGAAGGTCAGGTATCACGAACTTATACGCTTCCTGTAACCGCCAGTTGGGAGATAGATATATTTGGCAAGTTGCGGAATTCTAAACGGCAGGCAAAGGCAGCTTATATGCAAAGTGAAGATTATAAGCAAGCTGTGTATTCCAGTCTGATAGCTAATATAGCCAATACGTATTATACGTTATTGATGTTGGATGAACAACTTGAAATATCGAAGACAACTGCCGAAACTTGGAAAGAAACGGTTGAGTCTACCCAGGCTTTAATGGATGCCGGTCAGGCGGATGAGGCTGCTGTTTCACAGATGAAGGCAACTTATTATGAAGTGGAGAATTCAGTCATTGATTTGGAAGAACAAATCAATCAGGTAGAAAACAGTCTTTCATTGTTGCTTGCCGAAACTCCTCAGCAGATACAGAGAGGGCGACTGGCTGAACAGCATTTTACTCATTCGCTGTCTGTTGGAGTTCCTTTGCAATTATTATCGAACCGACCGGATGTTCGTGTGGCAGAACGTGATCTGGAACAGGCTTTTTATGTAACCAATCAGGCTAATTCGGCTTTCTATCCATCTATAACCTTAAGTGGAAGTGCTGGATGGACTAATTCGTTAGGAGGACTGATTACTAATCCGGGAAAATTTGTTGCCTCAGCTCTTGCATCACTGACCGAACCATTGTTTAATAGAGGAACTTTGATTGCACGACGTCGGATAGCCAAGGCACAGCAGGAAGAAGCTCTATTGGCTTTCAGGCAAAAGCTGCTTGATGCAGGAACGGAAGTAAACGATGCTTTGGTTTCTTACCAGACAAGCAAGAAGAAAAAAGATAATTATGAACAACAGATAAGCGCTTTGGAAAAAGCATTCAGTAGTACTACGTTACTGATGGAACATGGCAATACAACTTATCTGGAGGTGCTGACTGCACATCAGACTTTACTTAGTGCCCAATTGTCTCAAACCGCCAACCGTTTTAAGGAGATACAGAGCCTTATAAATCTCTATCAAGCGTTAGGTGGAGGACAAGTTCTATAGTTTTTATTTGTTTCTACGAAATGTCCCTTGACTGATTTCTTTCTCTCTCCCTCATTCTTTATTTTCATTTATACATTCATATTCATATTTTTTCATAGAAGAACAGTCAAGGGGCTTTCTCTTATCCTTTATTTATGATTTGGGCCAGAATACGATTGAAGTGGAGTGCCGCTTTTTTACGATAAAGTCCTTTGGACCAAAAAAGATAAGCATGAGTTGATAATTCATTTCCGGAAGCAATGGGAATCTTTATCAACTCTTCTTCGTTTCGTACGGCTGCAAAAGTTAGTATAGTTGCCTGCTTTCCGTTTTTGACTAAACTTATGATGGTGTTTACATCATTGATTTCTATTTCTGTAGTCAGATGTAATTTCTCTTTTTTACAGACATGTTCTATGATTTCGCGGGTGACGAACCCTTTGCTTGGTAATATTAGAGGAAGGGATGTAATATCTTGAAAATTGATAATAGCTTTGGATGCAACGGCATGAGATTTTCCGGCAACCAGGTAAAGGCGGGAAGAAAACAAAAATACTCTTTCGAAATCGGTATAGCTTTCTTCTGAGCCGAATGATAGAACAAAGTCCATTTCGTTGTTTTCCAACTTTACCATCAACTCGTCCGAAGTTGCAAAAGTTATGTTTATTTGTATATGAGGATATTGTTCTGCAAACAAAGGAAGTGCTTTGGTAAGTAATGGACTCAAGCTGAAAGTGGCTCCTATACATAGTTTCCCGGTATCCAGATTTTGTAAATCTCGGATAATCTGCTTTCCGTTTTCACTTTCTCTTATGGCGTTTTTGGCATAAGGCAAGAATGAACTTCCGGCTTCGGTAAGTATGATACGCTTTCCTATGCGGTCGAAAAGCAAAATACCGAGTTCAGTTTCCAATTGTTTGATCTGTTGTGAAAGGGTACTTTGTGAAATACATAACGCATGAGCTGCTTCTGTAAAGTTGAGCAATTCACAGGTCTTTTCGAAATATTTGAGTTGTCGGAGTTCCATTTCAAATCGGTTTTATCAATAATAACTATCGAAAAAAAGAGTTTTACAAATATAAGATTATAATTTTCGACAACCTATTTTTGCTTCTACAAACCTGAAATAAAAGTAACTGATGGGTAGTAAGGAAGTCAATAATAAGCGTGAGTCTATGGTGCGGTTTCGTATAATACGCAACTGTATGTTTTTGTCTGGATTGTCTGTTTTTGCACAGTTATATCTTTTCCAGCCAATGTTGTCGGAGTTGTGTCATTCTTTTGATATAACGCCAGCTGAAAGCAGTCTTGCCGTGTCAGCTTCAACGGTGGGAATGGCTGTTGGATTACTTTTTCTGGCATGTAAGGCTGATGGGATATCGCGTGAGAAGTTGATGGGCGTATCGTTGATTCTCTCATCTGTATTGACAATCGCTTCTGCTTTCATTGACAGTTATTTATTTCTGTTGCTCTTTAATTTTGTGAAAGGTATTGTTTTGGCAGGTGTTTCGGCTGTAGCATTGGCTTATTTGTCGGAAGAGATAGATTCCTCTAAAATCGGGTTGGCAATCAGTCTTTATCTAAGTGGCAATACATTAGGTGGAATGTCGGGACGTGTAACAGCGACTTTGCTTTCCGGATATGGCGGGTGGCAACTTGCTACATTGTTTATAGGAGGAGTAAGCCTTGTATTGGGGGCTATCTTTTGCTGGAAAATACCGGCTGGCAGAAATTTTTCAGCTTCAGTTGTTTCATTCAAGGAAAAGATTCATCAAATGCGTTCACTTCTTACGCAAACGACCTTTATCAGTATGTATGTTATCGCTGCACTCTCGATGGGGATATTTGTGAGTGTCTATAATTATCTTTCTTTTTTACTTGAATCGCCGATATTCGGTTTACCGCATCATCTGGTTGCCATGATTTTTATGATGTATGTGGCTGGAATTATCGGATCGGTTATAGCTGGAGTTTTATCCGACAGATTGGGACCGAAAATTCTTTTGCAAGGTGCTTTGTTGTTGATGGGGGTAGGCATGTCTCTTCTATTGGTAATGAAGCTTTGGGCTATTGTTGTGGGATTGGGTGTGTTGACTTTTGCTTTCTTTAGCACACATACATTGGCAAGTAGAATCGTTTCTATGAATGCCCAACACTTAAAGAGCAGTGCGACCAGCATTTACTGGTTATTCTATTATGCCGGTTCGAGCCTGATTGGTTCATTAACAGGTATTGTATTGGTCAATAATGGTTGGTTTTCGTTAATGGAAGTCTTATTAGGCTTGTTGTTTGGCGCACTTATTGTTTCGTCATTATTCATTTTAAAATATAGACTATATGAAAAAAGTAAAGTTTACAGCCATCATCGGTATGGCGATGATGATGTTCGTTCCAGCAATTAGTTTGGCGGACAATGGTACACAGGTTGAGGTCGTGAGTGAAGGCGTCCGTTACTGTGAAAGTACCTATCCTTATAACGGTGGAATTCTGATTGCCAATTTTGGAACGGAACAATTGAATCCGCTTAATACAGAAGGTAAAGGATATATTCTTTGCTACAAGGATGGCGGAATGACCACTCTGATTCCTGCAGATGGCAATCTGAATGCTCCGAAGGGAATGTTTATGCGTGATAACCATTTGTACATTTGTGATGTCAATAAAATAGTGGTTTACAACTTAGTCCAGAAAGATGAAGTTCCTAAAACGATTCAACTACCGGAAGGCAATCTGTTTGTAAATGACTTGGCGGCAGATGGTAATACCTTGTATGTTTCGGTTACAAATACAGATAAGATTTTTAAGATTGATATAACCGATGCTGCTAATCCGGGAGAAGCTCAAGAATGGGTTACTATACCTGGTCCTAATGGCTTGGTGATTGGTGACGGAGTGATGTATGTTGCATCTTATCCGGCTGATGGTAATACAAGAGAAAGGCATGTTATTTATCGTATAGGCGATTTGAGTAAGCCTCAACCTCAAAAAATGACTACGGTTTCTGGTCAGTACGATGGGA
>HF993234.1:0-7551 GCA_000436795.1 Bacteroides sp. CAG:1076 | reverse complement strand
TCTTCCGATGGTAACTCACTTTATGTTACGAACTGGACTCCGGCAGGACTTAGCCGTGTAGATTTGCATACTGGTAACTTATCTCCATTTGAGATATCTTTAGAAAAAGATTTGTCAGGTCCAGCTGATATTACTGTTTCTGAAGGAAAGATTTATATTCCCGACTTACCAGCCAGTCGTGTTGTTATTGTAGCAGAGTAAGACTCATTTTTATTATGCCTCTCGTTTTCATCCTTAGTTTATGGAAAGGCGAGAGGCTATTTTTATAAAAGTCTGAAATAAATTGTAATAAGGATTATCTGTACACCTTATTTTGAATATATAGGACAATATTTGAACAAATAGACCAATTGTTTTGAACGTGTGTATTAGTTTTTTGTACAAATGAGATAATATTTGCCGATAGTTTGTGGTACTTTTACATAGTAGAATTGGTATGCTGTATTCTTTCTTTTCAAAAAGCATGAAAATAGTGAGATAGAAATGTGTTTTGGGAAGGTGGCACTTAATTGTATGAAATAAAATTAAATCTATTACAAAAATGAGAAACGTTATTCGAATGGTAGGCGTTGGAATCGCTGCTTTATGTATGGTGACTTCTACTGTACAGGGACAGGTGAAATTGAATGCCAGCAACATTGATGAAGTTATCGGTCAGATGACTTTGGAAGAAAAAGTACACATGGTAATTGGTTGTGGTATGTCGATGGGAGATGATGTCAAGTTTCCCGGTACAGCAGGACGTACATACGATATCCCTCGGTTAGGTATTCCTTCGGTTTATCTGGCAGACGGACCACATCGGTTGGCCATGGCTGTAAAGCGTGATTTCGATAGTCATTTTTATTATGCAACTGAATTTCCTTCGGGTACGACCGTAGCTGCTACATTCGATCCGAATGCTGCGTTTCAAGTTGGAGCTGCATTGGGAGAGGAAGTGAAAGATTACGGAATGGATGTGTTATTGGCACCAGGTGCAAATTTGATGCGTAATGCTTTGTGCGGTCGTAACCATGAATATTGTTCTGAAGATCCTGTTGTGACGGGAAAGATAGCTGCCGGATATATCAATGGAGTACAGAGCCAGGGTACAGGTACCTGTCTGAAACATTTCGCTGTGAATAATCAGGAAACCAATCGTAACAACAACGATTCGAGAGTTGCCCAGCGTCCGTTACGTGAACTTTACCTGAAAGGATTTGAAATAGCTGTCAAAGAGTCTCAACCATGGAGTATTATGACATCTTACAATAAAGTTAATGGTAAGTATACATGTGAAGATATAGACTTGACGGAATACATTCTCCGTGACGAATGGGGATTCAAGGGTATGGTTATGTCTGACTGGAATGCGGGAACTGATGCCGTGACTTCGATGAAGGCGGGAAATGATATGCTACAGCCCGGACAAGATCGTCAGTATAAGGCTATTCTGGAAGCCGTACAGAATGGCACGCTGGATGAGGCGGTTTTGAATCGTAACGTAAAACGAATATTGGAAATGGTGGTGAAATGCCATACGTTTGATAATTATAAATATGCCAACGAAACAAACCTGAAGGCTCATGCCCAGGTAGACCGTACCATAGGTGCAGAGGGTATTGTCTTATTGGATAACCAGAGCGCTTTACCTTTGGCTGTCAATATCAAGAATGTAGCTTTGTATGGAACGACATCGTACGATATGGTTCCTGCCGGTATGGGATTTGGAAGTACAGGTGTTGGCTATTATTGCGTTTCCATGGTGGAAGGTATGCGTAATGCCGGATATACTGTTGATGCGAATCTGATAAAGAAATACAAGAAACATCTGGCCGATGAGCAGAAACGTCTTTATCCGAAAGGCAGACCTCCTTTCTCTCTTACTCCGCTGAAGCGTGCAGAAGAATTTGTCCCTACAGCTGAAGAACTGGCTGCTCAGGTCAAGAGTAATGATGTGGCTATTCTTACCTTAGGACGTACCAGTGGTGAGGCTTCCGACAGACGGGTAGAAGAATTCTATTTGAAAGACAACGAAACAGCCCTTATCAAGCAGGTGACTGAGGCTTATCATGCTGCCGGCAAAAAGGTAATTGTTATCCTGAATATTTGTAGTCCGGTAGAAACTGCTTCTTGGAAGAATACAGTCGATGCTGTAATCTGTGCTTTCCAGCCCGGTCAGGAAGTCGGAAACAGTGTAGCCGATGTACTGACAGGTAAGGTAAATCCTTCAGGACATCTGCCGATGACGTTCGCCGTAAAATATGGAGATGCACCGTCTGACGCTAATTTCCCGTATGACTATGAGTTTAAAATGCCGTCGTTTGCAATGGGAAGCAGCATGAACTTCGAGTCGAAAGAGAAAAAGGAAGAAAAGCCTAAAGAGGCCGTTCGCAATGTGGATTACACGAACTATGAAGAAGGTATTTATGTAGGTTATCGCTATTTCGATACTTTCGGTAAGGAAGTTTCTTATCCGTTTGGTCACGGTTTGTCGTATACAACCTTCAGTTTCGATGTCGTATCATCAGGTATTAATGGCGACAAGTGTGAGATGAAAGTATCGGTAAAGAATACAGGCAACTGTGCCGGCAAGGAGTCTGTCCAGCTTTATGTCAAGGCTCCGGCAGGCGGATTGGAAAAACCAGCTAAAGAATTAAGGGCGTTTGCAAAGACAAAACTCTTGCAGCCGGGTGAATCGGAAGTAGTGACATTGTCGTGGAATCTGATGGATATGGCTTCCTTCAATGAAAAGAGCTGTTCTTGGGAACTAGCCAAAGGTACATATCAGTGGATGGCAGCAGCTTCTTCTGCTGATGTTCGTTGCACGGTATCTCAAAAGGTGGCTAAAGCCCAGAAGGTAAAAGTGCACGATGCGATGAAACCTGCGTATAAGATTACTCAACTTGATATGGTTAAACGATGATAAAAGGTTTGTTACATATTGCTGTCTGCGTTTCCCTTTTGGGGGCGCCGATGGCACTGTGTGCCCAAGATCTTGTCGTCAGTGTGGAAGGAGGGCAGATTGAGGGCACGGTAGATGAAGAAGGGGTAGTTGTTTATAAAGGTATTCCTTATGCAGCTCCTCCAGTAAACGAATTACGATGGAAACAGCCACAGCCTGTACAGTCGTGGCAGGGTGTAAAGAAGTGTAATCGGTTTGGAGCGGCCTCCCTTCAGGGTGGACAGACGAAAGGCTCCTTTTATTGGAAGGAATTTTATCAGGATGGTAATCCTGAAATGAGTGAGGACTGCCTGTATCTGAATGTATGGACACTGGAAGCGGGGAAAAAGGATAATCGCCTTCCTGTGATGGTCTGGATTCATGGCGGTGCCTTTCAGAATGGTTCCGGACATGAAATTGAGTTCGATGGAGATGCCTATGCCAAGAAAGGAGTGGTTCTGGTAACACTGAATTATCGTCTGGGAATGTGCGGTTTCTTGGCTCATCCACTGCTGACTGCGGAAAATGGTGGAAAAGGTTCTGGTAACTATGGTCTGTTCGACCAACTGGCAGCCTTGAAATGGGTAAAGCGTAACATTGAGGCTTTCGGGGGTGATCCGAATAATGTGACTGTATTCGGACAGAGTGCTGGTGCCGGTAGTGTGCAGGCGTTGATTTCTTCGCCTTTGGCCGAAGGATATATACAGCGTGCTATCATACAGAGTGGTGGTGGACTGGGAGGTATTATTTCCACAAAATCCTTACAAGATGCAGAATCCGTAGGAAAAGCCATGTGGGATGCTTCGGGCTGCACGACGCTGGAGCAGATGCGTGCTTATCCGGCTGACCGTTTTCCGGAAGTGATGATGAATTACATGAAACAGCAGAAAAAATTTATGGGCATGCCCTATTCCCCGTGTGTGGATGGAGAGCTCTTAAAAGCCTCTGTATATGATGTGGCGATGCAGAACAAGGAACTGGATATTCCTTACATGATAGGCTACACGTCGGAGGATATCGCTCCAGATCAGATGCGGAAGGCTGCCGTGGATTGGAGTCTTCTGCTTGAGCAGCAAGGACATCATCCGGCTTATGTATATTGCTTTAGCCGTGATTTACCGGGTGAGGACATGCCTGTACCCGAAGGTGGATTTGGTGATATGAAGGGTGCGTTTCATTCCAGTGAGTTGTGGTATATGTTTGGAACGCTGGACAAATGCTGGCGTCCGATGGAAGCAGCCGATTATGAACTGAGTGAGCGCATGGTCTCTTATTGGACGAACTTTGCCAAGAGCGGTAATCCGAATGGAGCAGACTTGCCCGAATGGAAACCTTGTACCAAAGCTGACCAGCATATACAAGAATTGAATGTAAACCGGATGTAGTGAGGTATGTAGAAAAGAACTATTCGTGTACAGAAGTATAAGAAAAATTGTGCTATCTGTGACTTGTCTATGGGTGTGGACATTCTTCTTTATTTGTCATTTATAAGATTGGCATGTTACTTCTGGAGTATAAATGATGTATTGAGGAGAATGTCATATTGTGAGTTTAGATAAAAAGGATTCGATAAATCCCGACTTGAAGGTGAATTGTATCTTGAGTCGGGATTTATTTCCTTTTATAAGGGTCGTGTTAATTGTAATTTTTTTGAAAATGAGTGCGCTATAAAAGATTTAGAGTGCTTGCATTCCAATAGACCTCTAAAGACTATTGCATTCATATCAAGTTGCATTATGGAATATTAATCAGCTTGTGTATCTGAAGGCTTAGCCTCCATTGTGGGTGTTCCTTGATGTAAGCAATTACGTTATTGGTATTTTGTCCGGAACAGGGTTGCAGAAAGTAATGTTTAGCAGGTAGCTTGAGGTAAGGAGATACATCTTGACCTACATATACTACTTTTACTTCGTCTATGTGACGTATTTTCAATGTTGCTCCTTCTTTGGGTGAACATGTAACCCAATCAATATCTTCCGGCAAGATACAAGTTCCATTGGTTTCTATTGCAATGTATTTTCCGGCAGCATGTAGTGCTTTGATTAGTTTGCTGTCAATCCATAACCCAGGTTCTCCCCCTGTAAGAATTACCATCCGACACGGGTATGTGCATACTTCTTTTACGATTTCATCATCTGTCATTGTATGGAATTCTTCATGTTGTGTATCGCAGAAGCTACACTTTAGGTTGCACCCTGAGAATCGGATAAAAACAGCCGGAGTTCCCGTATAAAACCCTTCACCTTGTAGGCTGTAGAAAATTTCATTAATCTTTCTCATAGATAGCCGTATTACCTTCTGATTCTTTTACTTCTACTCTGAAACAATTAGGAATTTGGTTGCATACCCAATAGGCAATATTTTCCGCCGTAGGATTAAAAGGTAGTATATCATTCAAGTTGTTATGGTCTAGTTGCTTTTCTACTGCTTGCTTGATATGAGTAAAATCTACTACCATACCGTTTTCGTCAAGTTCTTTGGAACGGCAAAATACGGTTATAATCCAATTGTGACCGTGAAGCTTTTCGCATTTGCTTTGATAAGATAGTTTTAGCGAGTGTGAGGCTGAAATCTCCATCCTTTTAATTACTGTGTACATAGTTGATACGTTGTTAGATTAATACAAATTTGCTTCTGCTTGATGTCACCTCGGCAGTTATAGTGCAAAGATAAGGATATCTAAGGATATTTTATTATAACTGATTTACGCATTCGTAATTTTCTTAATAATTTCCATTGTATTTTCAATATATATAATTGGATATCCCTACGTTCCAGACGGTAGTTCGACAAGTCTGCGGCTTTTATTATACGGTCAGAATATCTGAAAATATCAAAATGGTAAATTTTTCTTTTTGCTAATGAAAGTGATATATATAATTTGCTATCTTTGTATAAACTAGGCTTTATTTATGAATACGATGCGTAACCAAATTATTGCGTTGTTAGTGCTGGTAGTAGGAATCTTTTTATTCGGAGGAGGCACAGTAGGACTGTATTCGTTGTATACAGCATCTCAAAACTATGAACGTACCGTAGGAGTGGTTCGAAATTTTCAGACTAAAAGGATTTATCGTTATAGGAAAATGAGATATGAGAGCCGTATGCAGGTTGTATATCCTACAACCAGATATGGAGAGATGTCTGTTTCCAAAATCAGTCATTGGCCATTTAGAAGTGTCGGAGATAAATTGACGATTTGGTATCGTCCAGATCGTCCGCATGAAATTCGTTTGCCTAAATCAGAGTGCATGCTTTGGGGAAGTTTAGTTGTTTTAGGCTTGATATGTATATATAGTGGTATCATTATCTGGAGAATATCTGGTACAGCTGACAAAACAAAGAAAAGCAATTTTAATAATTAAATATTTATGAAGAACAGAAAATTTTTAAAGGTAATTGTTTTGCTGGCATGCGTCGTATTGACTGCTCCGGCAATGGCTCAGTTTAATCTTAAAAAAGCAATTAGTGGAGCAACTAAAGTAGCGCAGGCTGTTACTTTAACCGATGATCAAATGAGTGAATATGTAAAAGAATACATTGATTGGATGGATGCACATAATCAGGTTTGTGCGGATGACAATGCATATGCGATTCGTTTGAAGAAACTGACTGAAGGCTTGGGTGAAGCTGATGGTATTCCATTGAATTTTAAGGTTTATTATGTGACAGATGTAAATGCTTTTGCTTGTGCAGACGGGAGTGTACGTGTATTTTCATCGTTGATGGATATTATGAGTGATGAAGAATTGTTGGGAGTTATTGGACATGAAATTGGTCATGTGGCACATCGTGATTCTAAAAAAGGTTTTCGTACAGCATTACTTACTTCGGCTTTGAAAGATGGCGTTTCTTCTCAAGGAGGCAAGGCTGCTACGCTGACTGATTCTCAATTGGGAGATTTGACAGAGGCTTTGGTGAATGCCAGATATTCTCAGAAACAAGAGTGTGGAGCTGATGATTATGGTTATGAGTTTTTGAAAAAGGCTGGTAAGAATCCTTGGGCCATGGCACTTTCATTTCAGAAATTGAAAGAACTGGAAGAACAGAGTGGGGCTCAATCATCCAGTAAATTAAATCAGTTGTTTTCTACTCATCCGGATTTGGACTTGAGAATTAAGCGTATGGAAGAACGTGCAACCAGTGAGGGAATTGAAAAGCCAGCATCAAGTGTATCGAAGTAAATAAATATCTATCTTTAGTTGGTTATACCAGTTTTTGCAGCCCATTTTTGAAAATGGCAAATTGGGCTGCAAATGGGCTGCAAAAATCACTTCTTTTAAGCTAAACTAAGCGGTAGTAGACCTGTTTTATGCTTCACTGCAATAGACTTGGAGAAAACAGATTTCAGCTTTATTATAGCCTTGTTTTTCTTCTTGATTAGTAAGATAGAACATCATAAGATGAGGCAATTAAAGTGTTCATCAACTATAATCTACAACAAACAAAAAAAACTCCTGCAATCATTTTGAAGTGCACCTCAAAAGTTAGACACAAAACTTTTGGGGTGCACTTCAGATATACGGTCTTTTTTACGGCATCGTCCGAAGGGAATGAAAGCTTTGATTTTGTGTACTTTCTGATTTTCCCGTTCAGGTTTTCAATAAGATTGGTCGTGTAGGTTATTT
>HF993233.1:28764-37124 GCA_000436795.1 Bacteroides sp. CAG:1076 | reverse complement strand
ACTTTTAATCTTTCGGTAAAAATTTACCGAAGTATTGTATTCCACATTCTGTATCAGAAAACAAATGACAACGATAATTCAAAAAAAAGAATGTTCCATAAAAAGACTATCACCTTTTTCCTTCATACTACTTGCCTGTATTTCATTATCAACTTGCAGTCCGGCAAACGAGGAAACATTCACTGCCAGTTCATCCGGTCAGCAAAACTAAAAACAACAATCACAGGGAAAGTAATTAAATTTAATTGACAGAAAATAAAAATTCATTCACTGCAGCACTCATAGAAAGCACTTCTACCCAAGCCTTAAAAGCACGTTTGGTTCAAGGGAGTATAACAATCAAAAAACTTGTCCAGCAGACACTATCCGTCAGGTCAGGAAGTTTCCTCAAAAACCTCTGCATCTTTTTTCAAAATTTGTACAAAAGATTTTATTTTTTGTACAAAAAACAGAGGACTTGTCGGCATGTTTCAAGAAACTGCCAGTTTCTTTACCTCGAGGTCTGCCCAAAGAAGAATAACGTATCCTGCAAAACCCTGTTGCATACGCCCGTCGAGAGAAGCAGGTCGATACAAAATCTGTAATAAAGGTTATAGTCTCTGTAATTTATCTACAACATCTTTACATAACCCGAAGTAACTTTGTAGCATAAACAATCAATACATAAAAGTTATGACACTTCCTGATTTCTTAGCATATGTGAAGACACGCCGTGCACTCAACACAGCCGAAATCCATCAGTTTATGAATGATATGAGCAACGAAGCTCGACGCATTACTTTCGAGCTGAACAATGCTTACCATACTCCCGAAGAGGTACGCGCCTTGCTGTCGCGCCTGTTTGGGAAAGAGGTAGACAGCTCTTTCCGCGTCTTCCCACCCTTTTATACTGATTTCGGAAAAAATATTACGATAGGAAAAGATGTATTCATCAACGCCTGCTGTCATTTTCAGGATCACGGAGGAGTCGTCTTGGGCGACGGCTGCCAGATTGGACATAACGTGGTGTTTGCCACCCTGAACCACGGGCTGGCTCCAGAAGACCGGCAGACCACTTATCCGGCACCTATCGTGCTTGGTAAAAATGTTTGGGTGGGCTCCAATGCAACTATCCTGCAAGGAGTGACCATCGGCGACAATGCTGTGGTAGGAGCCGGTGCGGTAGTCACGAAAGATGTGCCCGAAAATACAATTGTCGGCGGGGTTCCGGCACGGGTTATCCGCCACATTTAACTTAGCGAAACGGTTTCGTTTATTTCCATAACTGCATGAGGTCGGTTTCTCCCCAGTACCAATGGGTATATCCTGCAATGACGTTTTTGTATCGGTACAAAGGAGTGTCGACCTCAGTGCCACATGCATCACATAAACGGGCAACAGAAGCCAAGTTACCGGAAGAAACGACCTCCGAAAAATGGAACTCATGCCCCCGCAACGACACGCCGTTGTATTCCGTTTCGCGATAGCCTGCTTGGAGGCGTGGATGCTCCACCGTACAATCTATCGGCAACACACCTGCCATATCAAATGCTGCCCCTTTTCGCGTAGTGAGTGTGCGTCCCAGATACATCATGCCGCCACATTCGGCATAAATCTTGCCACCCTCTGCTGCATAATCGCACAACTGCTGCATGATTTCCCGGCGGTGGTGCAAACGGCGTGCATAGAGTTCGGGATACCCTCCCGGAAGATAGACTAAATCGGCTGCCGGGAGCTTGCTATCGCGCAGAGGGCTGAAAAATGTAATCCGTCCCTGCTCGGCCAAGCGCTTCAGGTTTTCGTAATAGATGAAGCAGAACGCTTCATCTCTTGCAACCGCTATCTTCAGTTTCCGGCGCAAAGTTTCTTCAACAGCCGTTTCAGAAACATAAGGCAACGTATACGGACAGGGAAAAACCGACTGACACAAGTTCAGCAGCTTATCCATCTCCACATATTTCTCGACCAGAACCGAGGCTTTTTCCACAATCTCGTTCATGGAAGTCCGCGCTGTCAGTGTCAGTCCCAAATGGCGAGAAGGTACATACAGTTCTTCTGAATACGGAAGATACCCCAAAGCCTCCAGCCCGGCATCGGTACAAGCCTCTTTCAGAAAAGCATAATGCGAGGCCGATGAAACCTGATTGAACACGACGCCTGCTATCTTCATACCTCGCGCAAAATGTCTGAAACCGAAAAGCATGGGAGCTACGGAATATGCCGCGGTACGTGCATTCACCACCAGCACTACAGGAAGATTCAGAAGCCGGGCTATTTCAGCCGCACTACCTTTGTCGCGGCTGTACCCGTCGAATAATCCCATGACACCCTCGGTTACACAAACATCAGCATCCTCCGACTGTCGGTTATAGATACGCTGAATATGATGGTGGTGCATCATCCACGTATCAAGATTCACCGACGGACGTCCGGCTGCAACCGCGTGAAACTGGGTATCAATATAATCGGGACCGCATTTAAACGGCTGTGCCTGCAAGCCACGTTTCTTCAGTGCCCGCAGCAGTCCCATGGTAAAAATAGTTTTTCCACTGCCCGAAGCGGCAGCTCCAATCAGTAGTTGTGGTTTCATCATGCCACAAATGTAAGGATTTTCTGTATGCCTATAAAATATTCCGCGGTTTTTACTACCTTTATCGCGTAAAACTAAAAATTAATATCGCATAAATGAAATTAGGAAAATGGATTGGTGGTATCATGGGATTCATGGCTATGGGACCACTGGGAGCACTGGCGGGTTATGCCATCGGCTCACTGTTCGACAAAGCTGCATATGTACCCGAAAATATGGGTACCGACAACGGAAACGCAACATACGAAGGACAGCGAAACAGCTTTCTGTTCTCGCTGCTGGTCATGGCTTCGTATATCATCCGTGCCGACGGAAAAATCATGCACAGTGAAATGGAATTTGTACGGCGCTTTCTGCGAACCAATTTCGGGGAGAATGCCGTAACGGAAGGTGAACAGATTCTGCTGAACTTGTTTGAACAGCGCAAGCAGATGGACGCAACCAACCCGCACGCTTTTCAGAATACTATACGCGAATGTGGCGCACAGATTGCAGCCAACATGAGCTATGAGGAGCGTCTGCAACTGCTGAGTTTTCTGGCACAGATAGCACGCAGCGACGGAAATGTGTGTGCAGCCGAAATTGACGCACTGAAAGAGGTCGCACAGTCTATGCAACTGTCGGCCAAGGAAGTAGAATCGATGCTGAACTTGTCCGGCGACTCGCTGGAAGAAGCCTACAAGGTATTGGAAGTAGAACCTACGGCTACCGACGATGAGGTGCGCGCCGCCTATCGCCGCCTTGCGCTGAAACATCATCCCGACCGCGTAGCTACGCTGGGAGAAGACATCCGCAAGGCCGCAGAAGAAAAGTTCCAAAGCATCAACAATGCCAAGGAACGTATCTACAAGGCTAGAGGCATGAAATAATATGCGGGACAAACTCGGAGAGATTGTCGGTTATCTCGGTACGGTTCTCACGAATACCGATTCCGGCAGGCTCTCCTCCTACTATCCACGACCCGATGACCGGATAACGTCCGCTATAGGTTGTGGGCTTTACATACTCTTGATAGACATAAGCTCCCGTATTGTAGTCACCTTCCGTTTCTTTCAGAAGTGCATGCTCTTCCCATTGGCGGATATCGACCACACTTACATTATGTCCTTCGCGCGAGAAGACCGGCTTCTTGCAAAATGTTCCCTGCTGCGGACGTGATAAATAACAAGGCAACACATAAGGTGAATCGGGGAACAATTCGTACAAGACACTCAGAATGGCCTTGTTCGACATCACCAGTTTCCAGATAGGTTCCAGCCATTCCACCTGAGCCAGACATCCGTCCGGACTTTCGTTTACCATCCATTCCCAAGGATAAAGTTTGAAACATCTGCGGATACGTTCGCCGGAGGGGTCGTAAAAAAGACCGTTCTGCAAGTTCATGGCATTCATGTCGAGCACACGGGTAGAGAAACCTGCCTCCATGGCCGTACTTGCCAGATATTGTAAGGTTCCGGTATCTTCGTGGTCGTCGAGTGCTCCGGCAAAATGGATATCGCTTCCCGCCGGAAAAATATCTTTCCACGACTGCACCAAACCTTCATGAATGCCATTGTACTGGTCGCACTCCGGGAAACATTCTTCCTTCCACTGCCACTGGATGACTGATGCTTCGAGCAGAGAGGTAGGCGTATCAGCATTAAACTCCAGAATACGAGGCACTCCTTTCCCGTCGAGCAGGAAATCGAAACGTCCGTACAAGCTCAATTCATCCCGATTCCATGACTCGCGGATGCGCTCACAAATCTCAGGAGGAATCTGCAACATGCGTTCCATAAATTCCGGTTTTTCCGAGATAATGTATTCGGCAACCTCACAATACATGCGATAGGCTTCCCTTGTCGCTTCTTCCAGTTGCTCAATTTCGGCTGTCGTAAAGCGGTAACAGGCTTCCTCCCGCCAGTAATCTCCATGAAAATCGAAGCCTAAAGCCTCTATTTTCTCCTTGTAATCAGGACGAGGGATAACGTTGATTCTTTCCATCTTACCCAGAGTTTATCCGTGAATACTATATGAACGGCGGGTAGTACCAAACACATTCCCACTCGATTTCGACTTATTTGTACCCGACGGGCTGACCTTTACTCCCGAAGGAGCGTTCACACGAGTACCGTTCGCATCGGTCCATGAACCCGACTTCGGATAATAATAATGAGTCGTACTCAGTCCGTTGGCAAGAGAAGGCATCAAGGCCCAACGCATCAGCATGGCATTGTAAATCCAACTGTTGCCCTGACTGTCGCGATATTCTTCCTTGTCTTTCGGATTCTCGGGTAATTCGGTCTTCTGTGTGCAAGCAGCCAGCGTCATCAGACACATTGCTGCCACCAGATAGTGTCGTCTATTCATTGAATCTTAATTATTTTATGTAAATAGGATGCACAAAAATAGATAAAATCCCTAACATAACTACTTTACAACCGAAAACTTTGCCGATATAAGAAAATCTTCTTACTTTGCATAGAAATAGAAAAAACACAGAAGAATTATGAAAGGTATAGTTTTAGCGGGAGGTTCAGGTACTCGCCTCTACCCCATTACAAAAGGAGTTTCCAAACAACTGCTCCCCATCTTCGACAAGCCTATGGTATATTATCCCATTTCAACGCTGATGCTTGCCGGAATACGCGAAATACTTATTATATCTACTCCATACGACCTTCCGGGATTCCGTCGTCTGCTGGGTGACGGAAGTGATTTCGGCGTACATTTTGAATATGCAGAACAGCCTTCACCCGATGGACTGGCACAGGCATTCATCATCGGCGAAAAGTTTATCGGTAATGATGCCGCTTGTCTGGTACTTGGTGACAACATCTTCCACGGCAACGGATTTACTGCCATGCTGAAAGAGGCTGTCCGTACAGCGGAAGAAGAAGCAAAAGCAACAGTCTTCGGTTACTGGGTAAGCGACCCTGAACGTTATGGAGTTGCAGAATTTGATGAAGCGGGAAACTGTCTTTCCATTGAAGAAAAACCTGAACATCCCAAATCGAACTATGCGGTAACCGGACTTTATTTCTATCCGAACAAGGTTGTAGACATCGCCAAGCATATCAAACCATCGGCACGAGGAGAGCTTGAAATTACAACTGTCAACCAACGTTTCCTTGCCGATGGGGAATTAAAAGTGCAAACGCTGGGACGTGGATTTGCATGGCTTGATACCGGCACACACGATTCACTGGCTGAAGCATCTACTTACATCGAAGTGATAGAAAAACGTCAGGGACTGAAAGTTGCCTGTCTGGAAGGCATAGCTTTACGCCATGGCTGGATTACTGCCGAAAAAATGCGTCAGCTTGCACAGCCTATGCTAAAAAACCAATATGGCCAGTATCTGCTAAAAGTAATTGATGAACTGGGACTGAACGATTAAATATTTATTTATATAAAGAAAATGAACGTTATCAAAACAGCTATCGACGGGGTGGTCATTATCGAGCCCCGTTTGTTTAAAGACGACAGAGGATATTTTTTTGAATCTTTTTCTGAAAGAGATTTCAATGCACAGGTGCGTACTGTACGTTTTGTGCAAGATAATGAAAGTAAATCAAGCTACGGTGTATTACGCGGGCTACATTTCCAGAAACCTCCCTTTGCACAGAGCAAGCTGGTCCGTGTTGTAAAGGGGGCAGTTCTCGATGTTGCTGTAGATATCCGTAAAGGCTCTCCTACTTTCGGACAGCATGTAGCTGTTGAACTGACCGAGGAAAATCACCGTCAGTTCTTTATTCCACGTGGTTTTGCGCACGGATTCAGCGTTTTGACCGAGGAAGTTATTTTCCAGTATAAATGTGATAATTTCTATGCTCCTCAGAGTGAAGGTGCCATAGCATGGGATGATCCAGCTCTTGGTATTGACTGGCGGATTCCGGCTGACAAGGTTGTTCTTTCCGAAAAGGATAAACATCATCCGCTTCTGAAGGACGCAGACTGGTTATTCAATTACAATGAAGAACTCTATTGAACTGCAATCCAGAAATAAATAAGCAGGCGGACATTTCTCGACTTTATTTCGTTGAAAAATGTCCGCTTGTTTTATTATAAACAACCAGCTCATTTGTTGCCGAAAGTTTATGGCCTGCCTGATATATTTCCTTCAAATCAATCTCCAAATTCCTAAATCAATCAATTTCCTAAGAAGTTACTATCCTAATTTTTAAAAGACAAATTCATTATTTCCACTCGAGAAAGGCAGAAATATCCCCAAGACTCAAGGACTCGGAATTAATCCTTGTTTAAACATTTGCATTTCTCGCCCCTTTTAACGAACTTGCAAAACGAAACACTAACACAAATTTTATAACTATGAAAACAAGTTTTTACACCCTCTTGCTGGCCGCTTTGTTTACGGCTTGCACCGGGAATGAGGGACAAAAGGAACAAGACAAAACAACATTACCTTCCACAACAACCCGACTACTGGAAGGCGACATGCCCGATCCCTCTGTAGTACGGGTCAACGATACCTATTACATGGTACATTCATCTTTCATTTATAACCCGGGACTCATTGTTTACAGTTCCAAGAACCTTGCCGACTGGACTCCATGTTCTGCAGCTTTACCAGAATATAATGGAGATATTTGGGCACCCGATTTATGTGTATATAACAATCGCTTTTACATTTATTTCCCGACTCGCAATGAAAAAGGAGAAAAAACAAATATGGTAACGTGGGCAGATAGTCCTGAAGGTCCCTGGAGTACACCAATCGACTTAAAAGTAGGCGGCATAGACCCCGAGCATGTTACAGACGACGAAGGAAACCGCTATTTATTACTTAGCTCAGGAGATTTGCATCCTCTAAGTAAAGATGGTCTTTCGATCACTGCTAAACCGACAATAATCTATAAAGGTTGGGAAATTCCTGAAGAATGGGATATAGAAAGTTTCTCTCTCGAAGGACTTAATGTAAAGAAAATAGGAGAATGGTATTATCTATTAGCTGCTGAAGGTGGTACAGCCGGTCCCCCTACCGGCCATATGGTAATACAGGCACGTTCCAAAAAGATACAAGGTCCATGGGAAAACGCTCCCAAAAATCCATTACTTCGTACCTTATCTCCCGAGGAAACATGGTGGAGTCAGGGGCATGGATCGATAGTTGATACTCCGGATGGCAAATTACTGCTGTTCTTTCATGGTTATGAAAAAGGTTTTCTGACATTGGGACGTCAAACATTAGTACGTGAAGTTACGATTGGTAAGGACAAATGGCTACACCTGACGAACCAGCCAGCTCCGCTTCCTACTCCTCAGCGTCCCAAGCAACGTCATATAAAAGATTTTGTATGGCAAGCAGCCGGAGAAAACTTCTCCACCAGGTTTCATGTATCTCCCGAGCAAATTACACTACAAGGTAAAGGCAATAGTCCTCAAGATGCATCTCCCCTTTTAGCACGAGCAGGAGATCACAGTTACAAAATCGAAGCGTGTCTGGAACTGAACAATGAAAAAGCATCTGCTGGTTTAGTGATGTATTATAATAAGGATATGCATTTCGGATTAGGCTTCCGCCCCGGAGAACTATTACGCTATCGCCGAGGAGCTGTACATCGCAACCAGCCTAAAGTAGAAATAAAATTCAAAGATGGCAAGTGTCGTTTGTGGATACGACTGCAAAATGTTAATAATATAATCTCAGGATGGTATAGTAGCGACGGAAAGACATGGCACAAATATCCATGGGGCTTCGATATGCAAGGATATCATCATAACACATTAGGAGAGTTTCTCTCTGTACGTCCGGGTATTTACGCTGGAGGTGGAGGCGAAGTCTACGTTA
>HF993233.1:0-28675 GCA_000436795.1 Bacteroides sp. CAG:1076 | reverse complement strand
TCTTCAAAAAACTGTCCGACACATTAAAAAGACTTTAACTTAATCGAAACATTCGTACGTGTCTTGGACTACGACAACAAGCAAATAAAAAATGCAGACCTCAAACTTAAGGCCTGCATTTTTTATTTTTTTCTGTAACTTTATCAAGTAGTAATAACCAGTTTAATCATCATCACGATCCATATCAATCAGATTATATTTCAAGTCAAATTTCAAATCCCAAAAATTAGACAATTTTACTTCATACTCATATCGGTCTTTTTCAATTTGTATAATTTTAGCATCAGGATAATTTGTCTTTACGTATTTTACAATCTGTGCCGGAACAGCAGCTTCAGGAACAGAAGTACGCTTGCATTTCATTTCTTTCCAATTTCCTTGCTTGTCGAATTCCAGTCTGTCGCCGTCAACAAACATCACGTCGTAAGTCGTATCAAATAGATTCTTATCTACTTTCGAAAAAGCAATACTCTTATTAGCAAAATGTTTCTTGACGAATGTCTGAGCTACCTGAGGGAGCTGTTCGAAATTAATAGGTTTATCGTTATCTGCTACTACAACTTGCATCGTGAACAAACATACCAGGAAGAATACCAATTTTTTCATAATCGTAAGTTTTTAAGTTTATAATTGATTTGTTTTAATTTTCTAATGCAAAACTATCGCCCGAATCTGAAAAGAATTGGGAATCTTCCTGTAAAATTCACTTTTTATCTCATTTTTTCATTTTAAGCTCATACAAGTCACTACGACGGTCTCGCAGGTTACGTACACTTCCGTACGTATGTAATTCACTCAACAAGTCAAGATCAATATCTGATACCAGAATCATTTCTGTATTCGGAGTCGCTTCAGCACGTTTTCCATCTGTAGGGAAAGCAAAGTCGCAAGGAGTAAATACCCCCGACTGGGCATACTGAATATCCATATTGTGTACACGAGGCAGATTGCCTACACTTCCGGCTATAACCACAAAACATTCATTTTCTATAGCACGAGCTTGCGCACATACACGTACACGTGAATAACCATTTTGTGTATCGGTCAGGAAAGGTACAAACAAAATCTGCATACCTTGATCAGCCATAAGGCGCGACAATTCAGGGAATTCCACATCATAGCAAATCAGTACACCGATCTTGGCACAGTCCGTATCGAAGGTCTTCACCATACGTCCTCCACTAAGTCCCCAGCTTTTTACTTCATCCGGAGTAACATGTACCTTTTCATACATCTCATAAGTACCGTCACGACGGCACAAGAAACCGACATTATATAATCCGTTATCTTCTTTTACATAAGGCATACTACCAGTAATAATATTGATATTATGCTTAATGGCAAGATTGATAAAACGGTCGCGTACTTCTTCTGTATATTGAGCCAGGGCACGAATGGACTGCGCTTCTCCCATATCATTGAACTTTGCCATCAACGGTGCATTGAAATACTCGGGGAACAATACAAAGTCACTTTTATAACCCGATACAGCATCGATAAAAAATTCCACTTGCTCGAATACATCATCCAGTGTTTTATACGAACGCATCTGCCACTGTACCAGTCCCACACGTACGGTTGTCTTACGGTCTACATACGAATCTGTAGGTGGCTGATAATAAATATTATCCCACTGCAACAAGGTCGCACAATGTTTGGATTCTTCATCGTTTGGCAAATAATTACGCATTACACGACGTACGTGGAAATCGTTCGAAAGCTGGAAGGTTAATACCGGATCATAAATTTCACGTGAACGAACCTTTTCGATATATTCTTTCGGACGCATCGTATCAGCATACTTATGATAGTTCGGAATACGTCCGCCAAACATAATAGCTTTTAAATTCAGCTTTTCACAAAGTTCCTTACGGTACTCATACATACGGCGAGCCAGTCGCAGACCTCTGTAATCAGGATGAATAAAGACCTCGATACCATATAAGATATTTCCCTTAGGATTATGCGTATTGAACGTTTCGTTTCCTGTTACTTTGGCATAGGTATGATCCCCTTTTACCATATCGTAATCTACAATGATAGATAATGCACATCCCACAATCTTATCATCAACGACAGTTACAATCTGTCCTTCCGGGAAAATAGTAATCAATTTTTCTATCTGTTCATGTGTCCAGAAGACATCTTTATCTGCATAGACGCGGGTAAACGACTGTGCAAGCTGGGCATAGTCCTCGATTTGCAGGTTGCGGACTTCCACCTTATTGATTTTTTGGATCGGTTTCATAACATATATTATTTTATGCAAGGCAAAAGTACAAATAAATCTATTCGGCTATACAACCAACAATCTTTTTTTCAGCCGGCTTTTTTCCATAGAAAAATGTTATCTAATGGTTGAAAGCGAATCTTCTTTTTAAAGCATACCTTTAATATGTAACTTATATTTACTATTTAAATCTATATACTTTTTGTATAAAGAAATCAAGTAAAGACTTGAATTAAAAAACAATGAATAGTTTTTCCGTAGAAAGAAGAAAATCAGGCATTTTTTTGCTATGCTATTTTTTTAATATATCTTTGCCCTATAGAAAAATGATATTTAATCTGTTGAGAAAAATTCATTTATGAGAAAAGTTGCTTTAATAACCGGTATTACCGGACAAGACGGTTCTTACCTGGCTGAATTCCTAATTGAAAAAGGATATGAGGTACATGGTATTCTACGCCGTTCATCGTCATTCAATACGGGACGTATTGAACATTTATATCTGGACGAATGGGTACGTGATATGAAACAATCACGTTTAGTAAATCTTCACTGGGGAGATATGACAGACTCCAGTTCACTAATTCGCATTATTGGAGACATCCACCCCACTGAAATCTACAATCTGGCAGCACAAAGCCATGTAAAAGTTTCATTCGATGTCCCCGAATATACTGCCGAAGCGGACGCGATAGGTACATTGCGATTGCTGGAAGCTGTACGTATCTGTGGCTTGGAAAAAACTTGCCGCATCTATCAGGCTTCTACTTCCGAACTCTTCGGTAAAGTGCAAGAGGTTCCTCAGAAAGAAACTACTCCGTTCTATCCACGTTCTCCGTATGGCGTTGCCAAACAATATGGTTTTTGGATTACTAAAAATTATCGTGAAAGTTACAACATGTTTGCCGTAAACGGAATCTTGTTTAACCATGAGTCTGAACGTCGTGGAGAAACATTTGTAACTCGTAAAATCACATTAGCAGCCGCCCGTATCAAACAAGGTTTCCAGGATAAATTGTATTTGGGAAATCTGGATGCACGCCGTGACTGGGGTTATGCCAAAGATTATGTAGAATGTATGTGGCTTATTCTTCAGCATGATAAACCAGAAGATTTTGTCATAGCTACTGGTGAAATGCACACCGTACGTGAATTCTGTACGCTGGCATTCCAATACCTGGGCATCGAGCTTGAATGGCAAGGTAGTGGTGTTGACGAAAAAGGTATCGACCGGGCTACCGGACGAATTTTAGTAGAAGTAGATCCCAAATATTTCCGTCCATGCGAAGTTGAACAATTATTAGGTGACCCGACTAAGGCCAAAACGCTTTTAGGCTGGAATCCTACTAAGACACCTTTTGCTGAACTGGTGCGTATCATGATAGAACATGACATGAAATTCGTAAAGAAGCTACACGCTAAAATGGAGTAAATATTTTACTTTCAAGAGAATCAGAGTTGACTTCTAATTTCTGCTATTAATCTTTTACAAGATTAAAGTATATGAAGAAAATGAGAATAACTCTAAAGATAGAATTTCATAAAGGCGAGCTTAAACATTAAGCTCGCTTTCCTGCTTTAAAACAAATTCAACATGTTAGAAAAATCAGCAAAAATATATGTAGCAGGACACCGTGGTTTGGTCGGTTCTGCTATTTGGAAAAATCTGATACAACGTGGATATACCAATCTGATAGGGCGTACACACAAGGAGTTAGACTTGCTCGATCCGGTGGCCGTACGAAATTTCTTTGACGAAGAATGTCCCGACGCTGTAGTACTGGCAGCAGCACATGTGGGAGGCATTATGGCCAATTTGCAGTATCGTGCAGATTTTATCTATCAGAATTTACAAATTCAGCAAAATGTAATAGGAGAAAGTTTCCGTCATGGCGTAAAGAAATTACTTTTTTTGGGGAGTACCTGTATCTACCCACGTGAAGCTCCTCAACCTATGAAGGAAGAAGTACTTCTAACTTCTCCTTTGGAATATACTAATGAACCATACGCTATTGCTAAGATAGCGGGACTAAAGATGTGCGAAAGTTTCAATTTGCAATATGGTACAAACTATATAGCCGTCATGCCAACTAACCTATACGGTCCTAACGATAATTTCCATTTAGAAAACAGTCATGTACTGCCGGCTATGATCCGTAAAATTCATTTAGCAAAATGCTTGAATGAGAACAACTGGGATGCTGTCCGCAAAGATATCAACCTACGACCGGTAGAAGGTGTTGACGGAAGCTATTCGGATCAGGAAATTCTTGATAAGTTGGCTAAGTTCGGCATTACTCCTCAAACTGTAACGCTTTGGGGAACCGGAAAGCCATTGCGCGAATTTTTATGGAGTGAAGAAATGGCAGATGCCAGTGTACATGTATTATTGAATGTAGACTTTAAAGATACTTATACCGAAGGTTCTAAAGAGATACGCAATTGTCATATAAACGTTGGAACAGGCAAAGAATTATCCATCCGTGAAGTAGCAGAAAAAATAATAAAGGAAATTGGCTTCAAGGGTGAACTGCGTTGGGATGCCTCTAAACCGGATGGTACTATGCGCAAACTGACAGATGTATCAAAATTGCATAGCCTGGGATGGCAGCATAAAATAGAGATAGACGAAGGTATACATCGACTGTATGAATGGTACCTGAAAGGTATTTGTATCAACCATCAAACTGTGTAATCAAAATGAAGAAACTTTTGTCGCTTCCACCCAATTTAGTGGAATGCTTTTACGATATAGAACACGCAAGTCATAACGAATGGTTTTGTACATCCGATCCTGTAGGAGCAAAATTAGGATCAGGTGGAGGTACTGCATGGCTGTTGCAAGCGTGTAAAGAACATGAAGGCAATGCATCCTCACTTACCGACTGGTTAAGTAATGAAAAACGTATTCTGTTACACGCCGGTGGACAGAGCCGAAGATTGCCGGCCTACGCTCCATCAGGAAAAATCCTCACTCCTATCCCCGTATTCCGCTGGGGACGCGGACAACGACTCACACAAAATCTGCTGTCACTTCAGCTTCCTCTTTATGAGCAAATTATGCAAAAAGCTCCTGACAGCTTACATACTCTTATAGCCAGTGGTGACGTTTATATTCGCGCAAAAGAAGCACTTC
Source organism: Bacteroides sp. CAG:1076 (assembly GCA_000436795.1). Taxonomy (GTDB): domain Bacteria; phylum Bacteroidota; class Bacteroidia; order Bacteroidales; family Bacteroidaceae; genus Phocaeicola. The sequence continues at coordinate 23,309 of HF993233.1, read as the reverse complement.
AAGACATCCCCGATGTTGACGTCGTATGCTATGGCTTATGGGTAGATCCTGAATTAGCTAAAAATCATGGTGTATTTGTTTCATCACGCAATAATCCAGAGGAGCTGGACTTCATGCTACAAAAGCCAAGCGTAGAAGAGCTAGGAACTTTGATGCAAAACTATCTCTTCCTTATGGATATAGGTATCTGGCTATTAAGCGACCGAGCTATCGAACTGATGGTAAAGCGTTCACTTAAGTCAGATGGTTCCATTGGCTTTTATGACATGTACTCTGATTTCGGTCCTGCCCTCGGCAGACATCCGCGCATAAAAGATAAGGAATTAAACGAATTGACTGTAGCAATTCTTCCACTACCAGGAGGTGAATTTCACCATTATGGTACAAGTCGGGAAATGATTTCATCTACCCTGGCTGTACAAAATTGTGTTATTGACCAACGAGCCATCATGCACAAAAAGGTTAAACCACATCCTGCAATCTTTGTACAGAATGCAATAATAGACTATACGCTGACCGCCGAGAATCCTGAAGTATGGATTGAAAACAGTTGTATAGGTAAAGAGTGGAATCTTCACTGTCGTAATATTATAACAGGAGTACCTGTCAACCAATGGCATATTAATGTACCAGAAGGTATTTGTATCGATGTAGTACCAATGGGAGAAAACGATTATGCAGCTCGCCCTTATGGCTTTAACGATGCATTCAAAGGTAGTCTGGAAAATGATTCAACACTATATCAAGGCATAGCTGTAAAGGAGTGGCTTTCCACCCGCGGACTAACTCCTGATATGATTGAACAGAATCACGACCTTCAGTCTGCACGCATATTTCCTATATGCAGTTCGATAGACGATTTGGGATTAGTTATGCGATGGATGACAAGTGAACCTGATTTAGAGGCCGGAAAAACAATCTGGTTGCAATCGAAAAAAGTCTCAGCTGACGAAATTTCAGCTTATGCCAATCTTCGTAGACTGACACAGCAGCGCGATATGTTCCGCAAAAACAGTTGGATTGCTTTGGCAAAGAATTATGAACGTAGTGTATTCTATCAGATCAATCTACAAGAAGCAGCTGAAGAATATGCCCGTCACCAATTACCACTACCCGAAGCCCTTCCCGACTCGGCTCCTCTAATGACACGTATAAGTGATGCAATGTTTCGTGCACGCACCTTACAGCTCCAGGATGTTAACGGACAATTGGCAAACGAAGTTGCAAAAGAAGAAGAAAAAGCTTTTAGCCTGATGCGTGAAGGATTGACTTCGACAGTTAATCATAAACAACAGCCTCGTCTTTCGGTCTACCCAGACCAAATAGTATGGGGACGAAGTCCTGTACGTATAGATTTGGCGGGCGGTTGGACCGATACACCTCCCTACAGCTTGATGGAAGGTGGAAATGTTGTAAATATTGCTATCGAGCTAAACGGCCAGCCCCCTTTGCAAGTTTATGTCAAACCCTGCAAAGAGTATAAAATCATTCTTCGTTCTATCGATTTGGGAGCAATGGAAGTTATTACAACCTTTGATGAGCTCCATACATTTAACAAAGTAGGTTCTCCTTTCTCTATACCTAAAGCAGCCTTGGTGCTGGCCGGCTTCCACCCTGATTTTTCAGCAGAATCTTGTCCCTCACTGGAAGCTAAACTCCGTTCATTTGGAGCAGGTATTGAAGTAACACTACTTTCTGCAATTCCCGCCGGTTCCGGATTAGGTACAAGTTCTATTCTTGCCTCTACAGTTTTAGGTGCGATAAATGATTTTTGCGGTTTAAACTGGGACAAGCATGAAATAGGCAGCCGTACACTCATACTGGAGCAATTACTTACCACCGGTGGCGGTTGGCAAGATCAGTATGGAGGAGTATTGCAAGGTGTAAAACTGTTACAGACACATTCAGGATGGAATCAGGAGCCTATGGTACGCTGGTTACCAGATCATTTGTTCACGCACGATGAATATCGTCAGTGCCACTTGCTATACTATACAGGTATAACCCGTACAGCCAAAGGTATTTTAGCTGAAATCGTACGTGGAATGTTCCTTAACTCAACAGAGCATCTGAACCTCCTTGGACAGATGAAACAACATGCTCTTGACTTATATGATGCCATCCAACGCAACAGTTTTGAAGAGATGGGACGTCTGGTACGAAAAACTTGGCAGCAGAACCAATTGCTCGATGCAGGAACCAACCCTGATGCAGTAGCGGCTATCACCCGCCAGATAGACGATCTCTGTCTGGGATATAAACTTCCGGGTGCTGGAGGTGGCGGATATCTATATATGGTAGCAAAAGATCCAGAGGCGGCAGTACGTATCCGCAAGATTCTGACTCAGAACCCGCCTAATAATCGTGCTCGTTTTGTTGAAATGAGTCTTTCTGACAAAGGTTTGGAGGTAAGCCGCAGTTAAGAAACTATCAAGCTAATTATATGAAACAAAAAATAAAACTGGTGCAGACGGCCGACGGGGTAAACTACCTCGTGCCGTTTGTACTTATTACTACATTGTTCTTTTTGTGGGGATTTGCCCACAGCATCTTAGATGTATTGAATAAACATTTTCAAGATGCATTAAGTATTTCAAAAACTCACTCGGCATTAATACAAGCAGTAGTATATGGAGGGTATTTTCTGATGGCAATGCCAGCTGGAGAAATTATCCGCCGTTACGGCTACCGGGCAGGTGTAGTTACCGGATTATTACTTTACGGCATCGGTGCACTCATGTTTATTCCGGGAGAACGAATCATGTCTTTTGAGTTTTTCCTGCTGTCATTATTCATTATCGGTTGCGGACTGACTTGTCTGGAAACAGCTGCCAATCCTTACGTAACAGTATTAGGCGAAAAAGAATCGGCAGAGAGAAGAATAAATTTAGCGCAGTCTTTCAACGGATTAGGATGGATTTGTGGTCCGCTGGTTGGAGGTTTATTCCTATTCTCCGCTGATGGAGGAAGTGGAAATATTGCTATCCCATATGCCATTATTGGAATATTGGTATTACTTGTAGCAATTGTATTTTCAAGAATTCATTTACCAGAAATCAGCATTCCAGAAGAACCTGTAAGTACAACCACAACCAATAAATCCACCTCTCTATGGAAGCATCGCAACTTTACATTCGGACTTATTGCTTTGTTCTTTTATGTTGCAGCCCAAACCGGTATCAATAGTTTCTTTATCAATTACGTAACAGAGCATATCAACATATCAGCCCGTGAAGCCGCTCTGTGGCTTTCCTTTGTCGGTATGGGATTATTCATGGCAGGACGAATGGCCGGTAGTTGGATTATGGGATTTATCCGTGCTGAAAAACTATTAGCCTTTGTTGCTGCCGGAGCTATTTTAGCAATGATATTAGTCATGATGGGATTAGGACATATATCGTCTGGAGCATTCTTCTTTTGCTTTTTATGTGAATCAATCATGTTTCCTACTATCTTTGCTCTGGCAATCCGTGGCGTTGGGGAACATACCAAACGAGCTTCGTCCTATTTAATTATGAGCATCGTAGGAGGTGCAATAGCTCCTGTCATTATGGGCTATATAGCCGATACAATAAGTACTGCAACCGGATTCATTGTGCCATTGCTTTGCTTTATTGTAATTCTGGCCTACGCTATTGATTTACGAAAGAAATGACATATTTTGCTATGTAAAAACAGCCTGATGCTAAGCCAATACATCAGGCTGGTATTCCGTATATTCTGAAAAGACAATGGAAGTTTATAAGGAATTTGTTCAATAACAAGAAATCAATTTACATAGACTGTCTGGAAATACTTTTCAAAAAGCGCTCGAACTTCTTCCAGTTGTTCGGGCGTATTTTGTTTTACATCTTTCAATTTATAATCCAGCTTCATTGCTTCATATTTATGTACTCCTAAAGTATGATACGGAAGAATCTCTACACGCTGTATCATATGATAGTCTTTAAAATGCTCACCTAATGCCTCTATATCCTCACGGAAAAAGCTATAACCTTGCACCAGTACGTAACGCAACCAAAAAGGTTTTCCGTTTTCTTCCAGCCATGCCGCTGTGCGAAGTGTTTGCTCGTTACTACGCGATGTAAGAGTTTTATGACGTTCGTTATTGAATTCCTTCACATCGAGCAAAACCAAATCAGCAAGTGAGAAAAGTTCTTTCACATCTTCGTTCCAAATACCTCCGTTGGTATCCACACAAATATGAATTCCAGCTTCTTTCAACATCCGAAATAGCGGTATCAAAGCTTTAGCCTGGAAAGTCGGCTCTCCACCACTAAACGTAACTCCCCCTTTCTTCCCGAAAAAAGGCTTCTGGCTGACAGCCATTTTCAAAATATCTTCAGGAGCAGTTTCTTTACTTTCTCCCTTAGCATCAATAGTATCAGGATTTGCACAATACAGACAACGGAAATTACAACCCTGCAAGAAAACCACGAGACGTATTCCCGGCCCATCATAAGTGCCAAGAGATTCGTATGAATGTACTCTAATCATCAGTATTTACTTATTGGTATAAAGAAAAAACATTTGCCGTCCAACTCGGCGAGGAGAACGACAAATGTTTATATGTCAAATAATTATCACAAAAATCACATGCGTTCGTGGAAGCTACGCGAAATTACTTCCAACTGATGCTCACGGCTCAGCTTGATGAAGTTTACAGCATAACCTGATACACGAATAGTAAGTTGCGGATACTTTTCAGGATGCTCCATTGCATCTTCCAGCATTTCGCGATTCAATACGTTTACATTTAAGTGATGAGCACCTTTAATAAAATAGCCATCCATCATTGTCACCAGATTCTCTACACGGCTCTCCATGTCTACTCCTAATGATTTTGGGACAATAGAGAAAGTATTACTAATACCATCTTGAGAATCACGATAACGCAGTTTAGCAACCGAACTCAACGAAGCAACAGCACCATTCTTGTCACGTCCATGCATCGGATTAGCGCCAGGAGCAAAAGCAACGCCTTTGGCACGTCCATCAGGAGTAGCACCTGTCTTCTTACCATACATCACATTCGAAGTTATTGTAAGGATAGACAATGTAGGTTTCGCATTCTTATAAACCGGCAATTTCTTCAATTCTTCATCGAAGTAATAAATCAGGTCTACAGCCAAATGGTCTACACGATCATCATCATTACCGAAGCAAGGGAATTCACCTTCAATATCGAAGCTTTCTGTCAAACCGATATCATTACGTTTAGCAGTAACCTTCGCATATTTAATAGCTGAAAGAGAATCGACAGCAATAGACATACCAGCTACACCATAAGCCAAGTTAATAGCCGGATTTGTATCAACAAATGCCATCTGCGCTTTTTCATAATAATACTTATCATGCATGTAGTGAATGATATTCATCGCTTCATTATATACACGTGCCATCTCTTTCAAAACCTTCTTATAGTTAGCCAATACCTCTTCGAAATTCAGCACATCGCCAGTCAGTACCGGAATATCCTTCACCATCAACGTGCCCGTATTCTCACAACGTCCACCATTGATAGCCAGCAATAAAGCCTTTGCCAGGTTACAACGTGCACCGAAGAACTGGATATGACGGCCTATATCCTGATATGATACACAACAAGCAATACCATAGTCATCAGAGTTACGAACCTCACGCATCAAGTCATCGTTTTCATACTGAATAGAAGAAGTATCAATCGAAACACGAGCACAGAAATCCTTAAATCCTTCAGGCAGCTGTGGACTCCACAGAACTGTCAAGTTTGGTTCTGGAGAAGGACCAAGATTATACAAGGTCTGCAAGAAACGGAAGGATGTCTTTGTAACCTTTGTACGACCATCATTGAAACGACCACCAATAGACTCTGTTACCCAAGTCGGATCACCTGCAAAAATATCTGTATATGCCTGCATACGTAAATGACGTACCATACGCAACTTGATAACAAACTGGTCAATCAATTCCTGAGCATGTAACTCATCAAGATTGCCATGAGCCATATCATATTCTATATAAATATCAAGGAATGAAGAAACATTACCAAGCGACATTGCAGCACCATCCTGTTCTTTCACAGCAGCCAGATAAGCCATGTATACCCACTGAACAGCTTCTTGTGCAGTAGTAGCCGGACGACTCAAGTCCAATCCATATTGCTGTCCTAACACCTTAATTTCCTTCAAAGCCTTTATCTGTTCTGCGACTTCTTCACGCAAGCGAATACGTTCATCAGTCATCGGACCTGTCAGATGACGCAAATCATCCTGTTTAGCTTCAATCAAACGATCAAGGCCATACAAAGCCAAACGGCGATAGTCACCAATTATACGTCCACGTGCATAGTTATCAGGCAATCCGGTCAAAAAGCCCAAAGAGCGGAATGAACGAATTTCTTCAGTATATGCATCAAACACACCATCATTATGTGTTTTACGATAATGAGTAAAAATATCTTTTACCTTAGGGTCAACTTCTACCCCATTTTCACGACACGCTTTCTCTACAACTTTAATACCACCGAAAGGCTTGATGGCGCGACGCAGTACTTCATCAGTCTGCAATCCAACAATCACCTCATTATCCTTATCAATATATCCTGCAGCAAAAGACGTAATAGTCGAAATAGTAGAAGGATCGAGCGAGCGTACTCCATTATTCGCACGTTCTTCGGCTAAAGCCTCCAAACACTTATTCCATACAGCTTTTGTACGTTCAGTAGGACCTGCCAAAAAAGAGGCGTCGCCTTCGTAAGGGGTAATGTTTGTCTTTACGAAATCGGTAACGTTGATTTCATGGTTCCAACGACCTTCTTTAAAATTCATTGCCATAATCAATAATTTAATATAGTTTTTTACTCTATTTGAAAACCGAGTGCAAAGATAGGCAATTAGCACAAATTACACAATACCTAAAATTAGTGATATTGTTAATTTGCAATAATTACAAAAATGAATATCTATACATTAAGTTAAAGACATGGACTTTTGAGAAAACAAATGAGTGCACGATTACAAGAAAAAAATACATTTCTTAATCAGTTTAGAATCAGAAATCTATCCCAATAGTGCCATAAAAAGCACAAAAAAAGTATTGCAAAAGTTTGCACAAATCAAAAAATCACTCTATCTTCGCACCGCGTTTGAGAGAAAACGTAATCAGAAACTACGAAAACTGGAAGTTTGGGTGAGTGGCTGAAACCAGCAGTTTGCTAAACTGCCGTACGGGTAACCGTACCGGGGGTTCGAATCCCCCAGCTTCCGCAGAGAGATTTTTTGAAGGTTTTCAATTTAGCCTTCACTCAAGGAGTCAAAGCACCGTATATCAATTGATTACGGTGCTTTTTTCGTATATTTTTGTTTGCGGGTGAAGCCCATTTTGCATCGGTTGGCAGTCACTCTTTTCTGTAAAAATCTATCCAGATTCCGGATCATTTGTTTCAATTCTTCGTAAACTACTTTCTATGTTTGTACATTACCAATACAAGCCTCTATACGAATTGTGATTCTTTTTCAAAGCGAAATGTGATTTTTTCACGCTTATTAACTCAAAACGAAATGTGATTTTTATCCTAAAAGGATATATAAATCTAAAAGTCATTTCATCCACCTATTTTGTGTATATTCAAACAACACTTAAATACGACTTAAATAGCAGATAATTCTTTTTGATACAACATAGTATCTGTATAAGTTAATTATAATTCATTCTTGCATTAAACTCTGCTTTATTGGCATTTTTGTATGAATTACCAATATTTTGAATGACAACCCATACAAAGGCAACTCATCTAAACTCATACAATATTCTATAAAAAGCAATAGTAATGAAGAAATAATCATTATGAGCTATTTCCCAATCTGTTTCATTGTACTTGTTATCTTGCAGCCACGCAATCCATTTTACAGCTTAACAATATCCATACCGGACAACAATGGGATTATCCAAACGGCTGGGCTCCTCTCCAGTGGATTACGTATAAAGGATTAAAAAATTACTCATACGACAAGTTAGCCGATGAAATAAAGAAACGCTGGACTCAAATGGTAGAATATGTATATTCTGAAACAGGCAAATTACTTGAGAAATATGATGTCGTAAATGTCAGCACTACTGGTGGAGGTGAATATCCTAACCAGGATGGTTTCGGATGGACAAACGGTGTCTATAGAGCGTTCTGTACATCAAAATAAGCGACATTTTCCATCACTATAAAAATATTTTCTGCAAATATGAGTACAAAATTATCAACAACAAATTCCGTATTCATATTTGCAGAAATATAATCCGATGACTTTAAATATCCGGACAAAAGAAATGTAAAAGTATTTTTTCAGTAAGCCTACGACAAACACACTCTTTAAAATTACATCAAATATTTCTGACAGCATCATGAATTTATTGATTAATTTCAAATCAGACCGTACAATTACTCAATATTTACTCTGAATACCTCATCTACGTTCTGAATACGGGAAATCATATCTATCGCTGTCTGTAATTCTTCTGCCGAATGTACAGCAAAGTCAATGGAAGTTTCCACAATACGGTCGATGGTCACTGTGGTCAATTTGGAGATAGACAAGCTCTGCTGCTCCGTCACACATGCCACAACATCGCTCAACAAATGATACCGGTCTACTCCACGAATACGGATTCGCACCGGATACAGTAACTTTTCATTTTCCTCGAAATTAACAGCAACGATAGAATCCCCGTATTCTGATGCCAGCCGGATTGCTGTCGGACAATTACGCTTATGCAATGTGATATGTCCGTCGGTATCTTTAAATCCAATAACCTCATCACCCGGCAATGGATGGCAACAGGTACACCGCTTATACGGAATGGTAGAACGGTTTACCAAGTAATTACGCAAATTACGTTTTGCCTTGTATGTCAGCACATAATTTATCCAGTCCGCATCCGGTACAGCATCTTCCGAAGTACCTATTTCTACGCAATCCCCACGGTGTAGTACCGTTTTCACAGACGACAACTTACCGTTTATACGGGCATAGAGGGCATGAAGTCCTACCTTACTGTGTATTTCAAAAGCAAAATCCAGAGCAATTGCCCCTTTGGGCAGGATAATCCCCCTACCCTGAGGTGTGAAAACCATGATATCATCGTTGTAGAAAGACGCAGTCACACCGTCCATATAATCAATCTCACTACTATTGGCTACATCTTGCAACAACAACTTAAATTTCTCCAGCCATGCCTTCACATTATCCTCCGTCCGTTCTGCCGTACAGCCAAGACGAGAATTACGAACCATCCTCTCCGAAGAAATATGCATTTCCTCCCATCCGCCCTGTGCATTCAGCAGCTTGACATGGAAACTCTGATAACCATTTTCCTTGGGGGCATTGATATAATTAGACACACTTCCCGGACGCTCCTTGAAGTTATCGGTAAGCACGGCATAAATATGAAGACTCTCTTTCTTTTCTTCATGCAGATTAGGAGCATCATAAATAATACGTATATAATGTTTACCGTCTACATGATTGAAATCGCATCCTTTCGACTGCATTTTCCGCCAGATACTATAAGGCATGCGGTTCCGAAGTTCTGTACGCGCCTGAATACCGTTCTCCTTCAACAACGCCTCGATTTTAGCTATAAATTCATTGATATGCACAAGTTCCGCCGCCTCTTCCTTTTGCTGTAACAACTGAAGATGTCTATATTCTCGCGGACATCGGTAATTGAATGAAAGATTTTCCAACTCCGTTTTCACATGATACAATCCCAGTCTATTTGCCAAAGGAGCATAGAAATAATCCGTTTCCCCAGCAATCTTCATCTGTTTATCAGGACTCATGCTATCCAGTGTCCGCATATTATGAAGCCGGTCGGCCAACTTGATCAGTATCGCACGCACATCATACTGTACGGAAGCCAGAATCTGCCGAAAATTGTCGACTTGTTTAGAACGCTCATACCGCTCTTTCTTCTGTTTGGTTACCACACCTACAAGAAAAGCCACGTCATCTCCAAAACGTTGACGGATATCTTCGATGGTATAAGGAGTATCTTCCACTACGTCATGTAAGAAAGCGGCAATTATCGGATTGGTTCCCAGTTCAAGTTCTTCAGCCACAATACGAGCCACCGCAATAGGGTGGATGATATAAGGTTCACCGGTCTTGCGTTTCTGGTTCTTATGTGCTTCGGCAGCCAAAGCGTATGCTGCACGAATGCGTTTCATATCTTCGGCCGATACCCTTGATTCCAAGAAATGAAACAACTGGCTGACACTTTCATTAATATGAGCAATATAGTCGTCCATAATTTGTATGTATTGTGTATTTTTTCGATTATCCCATACAAAATTACTTTTTTATTTTGTTTTTTTATAATATATCAAGGAATTTTACCTCGATTATTTCAGCGTAATCTGGTTGTCCTGTCCAACTTATATCCAAAAGCTAAACTCTGCAACTTGTTTTCTGTCAGACTTAATAGAAATCACAACTGACGTTACAGCACATATTGTGCCAATACCCGTTGTATCTCAATAATGTTCGAATCCCTGCCGAAGTTCTGTTCCAAAGGTTCTTCACTTCCCCTTATCCAGATTTTCATCTCTGCATCCATATCAAATGTTCCGGCTGTTTCTACCGAAAAACGTTCGATGGAACGATATGGCACAGACAGATATTCTCTTTTTTTACCTGTCACTCCCTGAATATCCTGAATAATCAGACGTTTATTGGTAAATACCCATTTATCCCTGATCAGCTTATAAGCTCTTTCAATATGCTCTCCGTCGCAAAGCAGCGCTCCGAATTCTTTTTGTAAACCGGCAATATCCATTTCGGATACATTGCCGAAAATTGCGTTCATTATTCCCATAGTTGATTTTATTGCTGTTATTTTAAATCTTATTCCGTCGGAAAGATAAACGAAAAATAGCAGATTAACCAATAATTATGCTGAAAAGCCGTTTTGTTTTTGTACAAATTCTAATTTTTTTTGTACAAAAAATAAAAAAACGTGCCGACGTTTTTGAGGGTTTCTCTGCATGCTTTATCCGTCATTACTTCATCAGTACATCATAAAAGGTCTTGGGAAGGATGATGTTCGGCACGTCGAGTGCATCGGCAAACAACGGAGCGATTTCTCTGTCCTTAAATCCCGCTATTCCACAACCGATTCGGGTTACCCAAAACTTGTATTCCGGATGTGCTTTGGCGTATGCTATAAAAGCTTTTACATAGGGACGGATGGTTTCTACTCCTCCCTGCATGGTAGGTATGGCGTAACATTGTCCGGTCATTCCAACGCCTGTCCCCCACTTTGCTCCAAATCTTTCGTAGGCCAGCCGAGCAGCTCCTCCACCGTGATGCCCTGCCAGATTGGAACCAAAGACAAATATCTCACCCGGTTTCAGCGAAGAAATACGGTCGGGCGTACACTCTCTGGTTTTCACCGGCGTATGTCCGGCTATATATTTCGCATAACATGAAGCATAAGCCCCTTCAGCCAGCCGCTTCAGCAGGCTGAGAAATTCTTCAGGCAACAGAGCAAGTACCTTGTCTGCTATAGATGAGGGAATTTCCTGATAGTATGCTTCAGCCACTGCCCCCGTGATGCAGGCCAGTGTATCGCTGTCGCCTCCTATGGAAACCGCCAGCCGAACGGCACTCTCCATGTCCTTGCTTTCGAGAAAAGCAATCAGTGCCTGCGGAACCGTGCCCTGACAACTCGAATCCCAACGGTAGGTCTGATGCAAATGCTCCCAGCTTTCATTCAGGTTGTAACCGAACCGTTTTTCAATATATTGTTTGATTTCTTCTTTCCCACTGCCGGTACGTGCCAGATAGACAGCTGCCGCTACTGCCTGCGCACCCTTTATTCCTTCGGGATGATTGTGCGTAATGGAAGCCGAGATACCAGCTACTCTCTCGGTTTCTTCCAACGTATCGAACAGCCAGCCTACGGATGAAACTCGCATGGCTGAGCCGTTTCCCCAAGAGTTGTAAGGACACCGACGTACTGCCGGCTTTCCGGTTGTGTCGTCTGTCAGGCTTTGAGGATGAAAGAGCCACAGACGGAACTTGCCTCCGTAACCACCCATCGGACAAGGATAGGAGTTCGCTATTTTTACCATACATTCTTCCAGCAACTGATGTGGGTAAACCGTATCACCTGCTGCCTTACACTTCATCGCCCAATCGGCTACCGCCATGGTCATGACGGTATCGTCTGTATAATTACTGGAAGGAGAAAACATCTGAAAACCGTAATCGCGGGTATTGTGGAACTCATATACGGAACCAACAACATCACCAAGAACTGCACCTAACATAGCATGATATTTTAAAGATCATACAAATGTAAAGAAATTTTCTTCCATTCCGACAAATAATACGTACTATTTGTCATAAAACATGCCAAAGAAATGCATTTCCACCATTTTTAATTATTTAAATTTATGTTAATGTGACATTCCAAGTATCTATCAAGACCCGATATTTCTTTACTTTGCATGCAAACTAAAGAGAACTTAAACGAGGCCGACAGCCTGTCATACCCAGACAGCTTTCGAGTATAATTATTAGATTTAAAAGAATGGACTTAACCAACAAGCTTTACAAGGTTTTTCTGATTGCCGGAAGTGAACCGCTGGGTACAGCGGGCATGCAGGCCGACATCAAATCGGTTTCGGCATGTGGAGGCTACGCTGCCGGTGCCATTACATGCATCGTCGATGAAGACACAATCAAGGTAAAAAGCATACACACGATTCCCCCTAAAATGGTAACCGATCAGGCGTATTCGTTTCTGGAGGATGTAGGCGCCGATTGTATCAAGACGGGCATGCTTTATTCCAAGGAACTGGTAGTAGCTATCGGAGAAGTAATAGAGAAACAAACCATACCTATTGTGATAGACCCTGTCATGGTATCGTCAGCCGGTGACAAGTTGTTGCAGGACGACGCGATTCAGGCCTATAAGGATCATCTTTTCCCCCACTCTACCATCATTACGCCCAACCGGAGAGAGGCGGATTTGCTATTGGGAAAGAGCCTGACAAAGGATAACATGAAGGAATATATCCCCGAGCTGAGCAAATGGGGAAACTGCGTTATCGTCAAATCCATCGAAGACGGAGATTATTTGATTGACGTGTACTACAATCCCGCCAACAAGTGCTTCAAGGTGTACAAGAAGGCACGCATACAGACCAAGAACGTAAATGGTACAGGTGACACGTTTGCTTCTTCTATAGCCACTTATCTGGCAAGAGGATATGACATGAACACGGCTGTCGACAAGGCGGAAAACTTTATCTACAACGCTATTCTCTATGGCTCTAATGTCAAGTTCGGCTCTGGATATGGTCCTGTTTATCCGTTTTACGAGAATTTAAGCAATTTCCTGAAAGAAGATATCCAGTATGCAGCAGCCATACAAGTAGAGCAGTACACAATTTAACGAGAAAATATATTGTTAACTATATTTACCATAGAATATGAATACTGATACAACGAAACCAGACACGATGCAGACAAGACTGAACGAACTGGCAATCCGGACTATGTGTTACGATGAAGGCGACCCCAAACGTATACAGCACCTCATAAAAGTACATTACTTTGCCCGACTGATTGGAATGTCCGAACAACTTGCTCCCGAGGTGTTGTTCATTCTTGAAGCGGCTGCCATCGTACACGACATCGGAATCCATATCTGCGAAAAGAAATATGGTACATGCGACGGTAAACATCAAGAACTCGAAGGTCCGGCCGTTGCTAAAAATATTTTGTCAGAAACTGGAGGCTTCACCCCAAAGCAGACAGAACGTATCTGCTGGCTGGTAGGACATCACCACACATACCATGATATTACGGCAATAGACCACCAGATTCTGGTAGAAGCGGATTTTCTGGTAAATATTTATGAAGACAATCTTCCGCTCGAAGCTATTAGAAAAGTTAGACAAACAATATTCAAGACAGCTTCAGGCATAGAACTGCTCGATAAGATGTTTTTACAGACATATTCTCCTTCAGGCAACTAAACAAAGAGATCCCTCTGCTCCCGCCTCTTCATCATGAACTCAAGGTCGGTAGCAGAGGGATCACCTTTCTGTCAATTTATCCCCAATATAGTTATTACGCACCGGTAAGTATCCGGTATGTCGCTTTCATTATTTCAAAAGGACTTCATTAATCCCTTTTTCCAAAACTTCCTCCGGCAAGGCACCTTGCGAGGCCTGAGGCTTTCCATCCATCGGAATGAAAACAAGTGTGGGCAAACTGGTTATACCGAAAGCAGCAGCAAGTTCACGTTCCTTGTCGGTATTGACCTTGTATATCACAATCTTGTCTTTATATTTTTCCGCCAGTTTCTCCAGTACAGGCGACAGTCTGCGGCAAGGGCCGCACCAGTCGGCATAAAAATCGACAATTGCCGGCTTCGTTCCTTTATATACCCACTTATCCGGATTTTTTTCATAATCGTAAACCTTCTCGATGAATTCCGATTTTGTGACATGAACCACCTGCCCGTTCTCTCCGTAAGCCATGCATCCGATCATAAAAACGGACACCAATAACAAAAATATCTTTTTCATGTAAAATTCACTTTTAATGTAATATTTATTTACCCTCCAGCAAAACATTCTGAATGGCTTCCACCAATGTCTTCTTAGGCAATGCTCCCTGCGCCATCTGCGGTGCACCTGTCATCGGAACAAAAAGTAAAGTAGGCACAGTCCTGATTCTGAAAAGAGCAGCCAGCTCCTCTTCTTCATCCACATTTACTTTATATACATCCACCCGGCCGGCATATTCTTCAGCTATTTCCTCCAGCACGGGAGCCAGCATCTTGCACGGACCGCACCAAGTCGCATAAAAATCAATTATTGCCGGGCGTTCACCCAGAAATTTCCATTCAGGATTTGCTTCATAGTTTGCCACTTTTGCCAAGAAATCGGCCTTTGTAAGATTTACAGCTTTCATATTCAATCAATGTTTAAAGTTTATATTTCATTTACGGAACAAATGCTGTTATGTTTTATGAACATGAGGTATTTGTTACTGATGCAAAAATACAATGCACAAGAAAGGTTTACAACAGCTTTTTTCTATCTTTGCATAGATAAAATCTATAGAACTATGACTTTACAGCAAATGGAATATATTGTGGCACTGGACAAGTATCGTCACTTTGTACTGGCTGCCGAGGCTTGTGGGGTAACTCAACCCACACTGAGTGCCATGATACAAAAGTTGGAAGAAGAGCTGGATGTCAAAATTTTCAGCCGTGACCGGAAAAACATCACCCCTACCAGCATTGGAGAAAAAATCATCCGACAGGCAAAAATCGCACTGAATGAAACTCAGAAAATCAAAGAAGTGGTAGCCGACGAAAGCAGCAACATGAACGGAAACCTGCGTATCGGTATTCTTCCTACCATTGCACCCTATCTTGTTCCCGATTTTATTTACTATTTCCGGAAGTCTTATCCCAACGTAAATCTGTTTATCGACGAAAAGGAAAACAGGTCACTGATACAGGATCTCAGGTTCGGCAACCTTGATATTGCGATAACGACCCCCCCCGAAGCTCACGCCAACATTCTGGAAATTCCGGTGTATGTAGAAAAGTTTGTCGCTTACTTTTCGGAAACATGCAGCAAGGCACGGCAAATGATTGTGAACGGCAATCTTCCTCCGGAACAGATGTGGATTCTGAAAGAAGGTCACTGTATTCCCAATGGAGGCATCAATTTATGCGAAAACAAGGACATCGGCAATCATATCTATGAAGCCGGAAGTATTGATACGCTTATCAAAATTGTGGACAGAAACGGTGGATATACAATCATTCCCGAACTACATATCAGCACGTTAAATGAGAAGCAAAAGGAAAATATTCAGACATTGAACGTAAATCCGCCGGCACAGCGAACGGTTTCTATCCTGATAAAAGATGACTTTATCAGAGAGCGGATTGTGAATGCCGTGCTCGACACCATAAAAGCCATTATCCCGTCGCACATGATGGATGAACGTTTCAAAACGCTTGCAATCAAACTCAGATAAACCGTCGGCTGATTGCGTACTGGCTTTTGTCACATTTTTTCATACGAACCGGCAGTTGACTGAGAATTTACACTTGGTCATAGACTGACAGAAAAAGGTAAACGGATGTCAGCAAAAACAGATATTTGCTTACTCCCTACCTTTGCACCGGATAACGAATAAGTTTGTTCTGTTAATAGGCCTACGATTGAATGTAATAAATTGCATACTTCATTGCATCCGTTTCTTAAATTTCTATTTTTGTTTAACGAATAAGGAAGTAATTTATGCGCAGATGTCTGCAAAAAGCCCACGAGGTTTTTGGATAAACATAAAGACATTTTTTTAAAACATCATTATGTTTTCTGAAAAACGCCATGAGAGCAGACAAAAATGCTCAAAAACGACAGAATATTTTCTAAAAGAGAATTTCAGGACACCAAGTTCAATTAAACAGAAAGCTCATAAATCCGAAAGAATACAAGACAATGCAACATTCAGACCTCCCCTTAAACTTACAATAAGACTGTCAGACGACAAGAATAGACACTTCATGTCTTTTACCAAGCCGATAAGAATCCGTTTTTTCCGAGCGCACCTGTTCCACTCCGCAATATACACATTCTCGGCAAAGTAAATTTTCAAAATGTCATTTTGATTAAAAGGAAAAGATTATCTGAAAGTAATCCACTTGTTACTCATGAAGTTGATTCCTCCGTAAACAAACAGTCCGAGGAACTGAGCAAGATACTCATTGCATCCACAAATTTCTACAAGGAAAAGAAGAAACAAGAATTGTGCACCATATGCCACAGCAAAAGCACAGGAAAAGAACAAGATTTCATGCCAGATAGTATTTTTCTTCCGGTCGGCTTCAAACGGAAAAATCCAATATTTACACCATATAAAGTTATGAATCTGCGCCACTACATAAGCCACTACATTGGCTATCATGTAATGTTCGCCCTCTATATGCATCAATAATCCCACGATCAATGCAGTAATCAGGGCATTCAGCGTTCCCACAATGGCAAAACGCATAATACGGACAGACTCTCTCATTAAAGGTAATTTGGAAAAGGCATAAAAAGATTTCGAGACAAAGCAAGTATAGTCGTCCCGACTATCTTGCCTTGCCCGAAATAATTATATCTTTTAAATAACAACGTTGTCAGATATTCAGTCTTTAATCTCTACTTTCAGATTAAGTTCGTCAAGCTGCTTCTGGTCGAGGTAACCCGGTGCATCCAGCATGACATCGCGTCCGGAGTTGTTCTTCGGGAAAGCGATACAGTCGCGGATTGAATCGAGTCCGGCAAACAATGAAACCCAACGGTCAAGACCATAAGCCAGACCTCCGTGAGGAGGTGCACCAAACTTGAAGGCGTTCATCAGGAAGCCAAACTGTTCCTGAGCTTTTTCGGGAGTAAATCCTAAAATTTCGAACATCTTAGCCTGAAGCTGTGAATCGTGGATACGGATAGATCCACCACCTACTTCAACGCCATTGACTACCATATCGTATGCATCGGCACGAACGGCTGCCGGATCAGTATCAAGCAATGGAATATCTTCGTCCTTCGGATGAGTGAACGGATGGTGCATTGCCATCAATCGGCCTTCTTCTTCGCTCCATTCGAACATCGGGAAATCTACTACCCACAAGCAAGCAAACTGGTTCTTGTCGCGCAGTCCCAGTTGGTTACCCATTTCCAGACGAAGTTCGCACAACTGCTTGCGAGTCTTCATGGCGTCATCGCCGCTCAAAATCAGAATCAGGTCACCCGATTTGGCGCCGAAAGCTTCTTTCATCTGCTGAAGCACTTCCTGGCTGTAGAACTTATCGACGCTCGATTTCACATTACCGTCGGCTTCCACACGTGCGTAAACCAGTCCCTTTGCACCAATCTGCGGACGTTTCACGAACTCTGTCAGCTGATCGAGCTGCTTACGTGTATAGTGTGCAGCACCTTCGGCACAGATACCACCAATATAAGCTGCATTGTCGAATACAGAGAAGCCATAGCCTTTCAGGATATCCATCAGTTCGACAAACTTCATGCCGAAACGCAAATCGGGTTTATCGCTACCATAGTACTTCATGGCATCGGCCCACGGCATACGGATAAACGGTTCTGTCAGTTCCACACCGCGCAGTTCCTTGAACAGATGCTTAGCCATACCCTCGAACATCTGAATGATGTCTTCCTGTTCAACGAAACTCATTTCACAGTCAATCTGGGTAAATTCCGGCTGACGGTCGGCACGAAGGTCTTCATCGCGGAAACATTTTACAATCTGGAAGTAACGGTCGAAACCAGAAACCATCAGCAACTGCTTCAATGTCTGCGGTGACTGCGGCAGTGCGTAGAATTGCCCCGGATTCATACGAGAAGGAACAACGAAATCGCGTGCGCCTTCCGGAGTAGAACCAATTAACATCGGAGTTTCAACTTCAAGGAATCCCTTGCTGTCGAGATAACGGCGTACCTCCATCGTCATACGATGACGCAGTTCCAGATTCTTGCGGACTGCTGTACGACGCAGGTCAAGGTAACGATATTTCATACGGAGATCATCTCCGCCGTCAGTATTGTCTTCGATAGTAAATGGAGGAGTCAGTGCTGTATTCAGGATATTCAGCTCTGAAACGATGATTTCAATTTCTCCGGTCGGGAGATTGCTGTTCTTACTTGAACGTTCGCTGACTTGTCCTTTTACCTGTATCACAAACTCACGTCCTAAATGATTGGCACGGTCACACAGTTCTGCATTCACATCCGTATTGAACACCAACTGAGTAATGCCATAACGGTCGCGGAGATCGACAAATGTCATTCCGCCCATTTTACGTGTACGCTGCACCCATCCGGCAAGTGTCACGTTTTTACCAGCATCGGCAAGTCTTAACTCGCCGCATGTATTCGTTCTGAACATATTTTTTCTATTTATGGACACTTATAATTTGTGACAAAGGTAGCACATGTTTTTGATTTATGCAATAAATTTGCGTCTGCAAACAAGGGAAAGGTTTTGACAGACCTTACAAATGACCTGTAAAATGAGCTTACATGATACTAAAACAAACGACTTGACCCAAGGCGGTATTACGGGAACAATGTTGCGCTTTGCAGTTCCAATGATTCTGGGCAACCTGCTGCAACAATGCTATAACATAGCCGATACATTCATCGTGGGACATTATCTGGGAGCGGATGCGCTGGCAGCTGTAGGATCGGCCTATACACTCATGGTATTTATCACATCGGTATTCATCGGACTATGTATGGGCAGTGGTGCCGTATTCTCACTGCAATATGGGGCAAAGGATTACGAAGGCATGAAACGGAGTCTGGTTTCCTCACTCGTTCTGACGGGAGGCATCACACTGATTCTGAACGTCGCCGTGCTGGCAGGTATTCATCCCATCATCCATCTGTTGCAGACGCCTGCTGAAATAGAGGGGCTGATGTTCGACTATCTGTTCATTATCTTTTTAGGTATAGTGAGTACTTTCATCTACAATTATTACGCCTACCTGCTGCGTGCTTTGGGCAATTCCATAGTTCCGCTTTATTTTCTGGCTGTTTCCGTGGTACTGAATATAGTACTCGACCTGATTTTTATTCTGGTATGTCACTGGGGTGTGTCGGGAGCAGCAGCGGCTACCGTCATATCGCAGACCGTAGCAGCCGCCGGACTTTGCGTTTATGCTTTGTACCGTTTCCCGATTTTCAGGCTGAAACTGACTCATATCCGGCTACACAGGCAGTCGATAAAGGAAATAGCCACTTATTCATCGCTGACATGTATGCAGCAGTCGGTGATGAACTTCGGGATTCTGATGGTGCAGGGACTGGTAAACAGTTTCGGAACAAGTGTAATGGCGGCTTTTGCCGTTGCTGTAAAAATAGATTCGTTTGCTTATATGCCGGTACAAGATTTCGGAAATGCGTTCTCAACATTCGTTGCGCAGAATTTCGGAGCCGGACAACAGAAACGTATCCGGCAAGGAATCCGTAGTGCCTTCAGCGTTACAACTGGATTCTGTCTGCTGATCTCGGCTATTGTATTTATCTTCGCACGTCCGCTGATGCAGCTTTTTATCGATGGAAGCGAGAATGAGATAATCAGTATCGGTGTAGAATATCTGCGGGTAGAGGGCAGCTTCTATGTGGGGATAGGCTATCTGTTCCTTTTATACGGATTTTATCGGGCTATACGTATGCCCGGCATGTCGGTCGTACTTACTGTTTTCTCCTTAGGGACACGAGTCCTGCTGGCATATGCACTGGCAGCAATACCGGCAATAGGCGTACACGGCATCTGGTGGTCTATCCCTGTCGGGTGGGCACTGGCCGACGCTTATGGCGTATGGTATTACCGGAAAGCGGTCAAGCGCGGTCTTTGGAATTCAAGATATGACTCTGTGCAAGATACTCGGGAGTAGCGGCATAGATGTACATCACGCTCCCGCCTTTGATGGTATCAATCAGCGGACGTGAAATTTTCTGCGGAACAGCAGGACATCCGAAGCTCCTCCCCAGTCTGCCTCCCGTACGGATAACTGAAGGATCGGCATAGGCTGCTCCGTGTACAACGATGGCACGTTCGCGGGCGCGGTCGTTTATTCCTTTTTCCAGTCCATCCAGAATCAGCGAATAGCCGTTCTTGCCCTGATAGGTAGATGCTGTAAGGTAAAATCCTAACGAACTTTTGTAGGAACCGTATTCGTTGGAAAAAGAAGTAGCATATACTCCTCCGCTGTTCTTGCCATGTGCAACGACCGATGAAAACAGCATTTTCTTTTCCTTCATATCGAATACATACAGACGCTTTTCGGTAGAAGGTTTGGAAAAATCGATTAAGGTAAGTATATCTCGTTTACGCTGCGCAATCCGGTAATATCCTGTCACCGCCTGACGGAAAGCTGTATAATTAACCGTACCCTCCAGTTGCATATCCCGGAACAGTTCGGCACATACATCGGGCTTTGCCACATGTTTGACTTCCGATACGGCAGACGCTCCCTCACCTACTCCGGTAAAGGAATATAAAAAAGATGCAAACAGAAAAAATACAGATAACGAAATACGCAGCATAATCTTCTTGAACAATAACGACTGCAAAGTTACTCATTTTATCTGTAACTATTTATTATCAGATAGTTAAAAGCAACATGTTTTATCATTTATTCACTCTATAACAATAATCAGCGTAGCTTCGGAAGGCATTGTATCGAATACGAACTTGGCATGCGAGGTAGCATTGCGTACACACATGTGTGAACGAGGCGTCGTACCCAGCGACCAACTGTATTCGATCATGGCTGTACGAGGAACATTGACGGGCACTCCGTGTATATATGCGCCGTTGGTAAACCGTGATGCATAAGGAGCATACCCTCCGGTAGCCGATCCTCCGTCTTTCAAAAAGACCATCTTTGCTTTCTTTTCCTGCAACAGAAACATTCCCAACGGGGTTTCCTGAGCATACGGCGGACGATGCACTCCCGTTGTAGCCGGATTCATACTCCGAATGGCCCATTCACCTTCGGAAATCCGCTCTAAGGTCGCAATATTCTGGTCGCCCCGGTCCACAAAAATGACATGATGAAAGACTGCACTGTCGGGCAATACACGAATATAACGTGGAGGAACAAGATATTCGGTATCTTCTACCACAGGAGTTATACGCAGGAAACTGCCTGTCTTTCCCCGGAGATAAGCCAGCGAACCATCCCGACCGTAACGTTCGGGAACGGAAGAGTCGGTTGTAAGATAAAGAGGAACCGACTGATATCGTTCTACACCAAGTGTATCGGCTACACGTCCGTACGCATTGCGGATATAACGTCGTACCAAAGGTGCTTCGCTGTTGAAGTTCTTATAATTTCTCAGCACGACCCATTGTGACGTATCACGATGCATGTTTTCAATAAAAGCAAGACATTTGCGAATCGTTTCCCATTTGAAACTGCGTACCGTATCGCCGTAAGGATAAGTATCTTCGAGCGTATACTGATCATAAAGCAAATCTTTTGTCAGATGAATATCGGCAGCGACAAGAAGTTTCGGAGTACGATCTGCCGTATCAGGAAAGACAAGGGTGTCGGAAGGCAGTTCTGTATATTCCGACAAACGGGGCACATCGGTTTGTTGTTCTCCGCAAGCATACAATAACAAGCAGGCAGCCAACAGCAATATAGAGAAGCCCTTTTCCATAGCAAAGTGGTTAATGTTCATTGTAAAAGTAATAAAAAAAATTCAAAAGAAAGAATCTTTTATCTAATAAACAAGCCACATTGTGAATTTGTTGTAATCTCTTAAAAAAAACAATCCGGAGCAAACGAGAATAAACCGAATGCTTTCTCTCGTTTACTCCGGATAATATCGAAGTATATATACACGTTCTGTTTATCCCATCTTTCCTGTCAGGTAGGCACGTGTACGTTCATCTGTCGGATTATCGAACATCTTGTCTGTACGGTCATACTCTATCAGCTCACCCATATACATAAACATTGAGTAGTCGGATATACGCATAGCCTGCGACATGTTATGAGTCACAATCAAGATAGTCACATCTTTCTTCAAATCATCCATCAGTTCCTCTATGTACTTGGTAGCAATAGGGTCCAGAGCCGAAGTCGGTTCATCCATCAGCAACACATCTGGCTTCAGGGCAAGTGAACGTGCAATACACAGACGCTGCTGCTGACCTCCCGAAAGGAAGGTTCCACGCTTCGTCAGTGAATCTTTCACTTCATCCCATAAGGCAACGCTACGTAAGTTTCGTTCTACGATTTCATCTTTTTCCGATTTTGAAAGACGGATACCGTTCAGCAAATAGCCTGCCAGCACATTATCGTAGATATTCATCGTAGGGAACGGGTTAGGACGCTGGAACACCATACCGATACGGCGGCGTTCTTCCATCGGTTGCATCTGAAGGACGTTCTCACCATTTAACAGAATTTCTCCTGTTACACGAATGTTTTTATAAAGTTCGTGCATACGGTTCACAGCACGCAGCAAGGTACTTTTTCCGCAACCGGAAGGTCCCATGATAGCCGTAATGGTATTTTTCTGAATGTCTGCCGACACATGCTTCACAGCCATCGTACTGGATGTATACGAAATACAGACATCCTTTATTTGTAATATCGGGTCTTTTATATTTTCCATTTCTTTGCGATTCGTTTTGCTAATAAGTTCAGACATAATACAAAGGTGAGCAGGAACAACGAAGCTCCCCAGATAAGGCTCTGCAAGTTGGGAT
>HF993232.1:15945-26880 GCA_000436795.1 Bacteroides sp. CAG:1076 | reverse complement strand
GTATTCTTATTTCTCTATGTGCTTATTTCACTTCCTCAAAATCAGCATCCTGAACATTGTCTCCGTGCTTGTCATTCTGACCAGCATTAGCATTGTTGTTAGCCTGACCTGCATTAGGACCAGCCTGAGCACCGCCTGTCTGAGCATACATTTCAGCACTTGCTGCCTGGAAAGCTGTCTGCAATTCAGCGCTTGCAGCATCAATACCAGCCAAATCCTGTGCCTTGTGAGCATCTTTCAGTTTCTGAAGAGCAGCTTCGATAGGAGCTTTCTTGTCAGCCGGAATCTTATCGCCAAGGTCTTTCAACTGATTTTCAGTAGAGAAAATCAAGCTATCTGCCTGGTTCAACTTATCGATACGTTCCTTTTCCTTCTTATCTGCTTCAGCATTAGCTTCTGCTTCAGCTTTCATACGTTCGATTTCTTCCTTGCTCAAGCCAGATGAAGCTTCGATACGGATAGCCTGTTCCTTACCTGTTGCCTTATCCTTAGCTGAAACCTTCAAGATACCGTTCGCATCGATATCGAATGTTACTTCAATCTGAGGAACACCACGACGAGCCGGAGCAATACCTGTCAGGTTAAACTGACCGATTGATTTGTTCTGAGCAGCCATCGGACGTTCACCTTGCAGAACGTGGATAGTAACTTCTGTCTGGTTATCAGCAGCGGTAGAGAATACTTCACTCTTCTTACATGGAATAGTAGTGTTGGCATCAATCAATTTTGTCATCACACCACCCATAGTTTCGATACCCATTGACAGCGGAGTTACATCCAACAGGACTACACCCTTGATTTCATCTGTCAATACGGCACCCTGAACGGCAGCACCAACGGCTACAACTTCATCCGGGTTCACACCTTTAGAAGGAACTTTACCGAAGAAATCTTCAACCAGTTTCTGTACAGCCGGTATACGAGATGAACCACCTACCAAGATAACTTCATCGATATCTGCATTTGTCAAACCAGCATCGCTCATGGCTTTCTTACATGGTTCAAGACAAGCCTGAATCAAGTTGTGAGCCAAAGCTTCGAATTTAGCACGAGTCAATGTCTTAACCAAGTGTTTAGGAACACCGGCTACCGGCATGATGTACGGCAAGTTGATTTCAGTTGATGTAGAAGAAGACAATTCAATCTTAGCTTTTTCAGCAGCCTCTTTCAAACGCTGCATAGCCATCGGATCAGTTGTCAGGTCTGCACCTTCATCATTCTTGAATTCCTGTACCAACCAGTCGATGATAACCTGGTCGAAATCATCACCACCCAGGTGAGTATCACCGTTAGTTGACAATACTTCGAATACGCCACCACCGAATTCCAGGATAGAGATATCGAATGTACCACCACCAAGGTCGAATACGGCAACCTTCATATCCTTGTTAGATTTGTCGACACCGTAAGCCAAAGCCGCAGCAGTCGGTTCGTTAACAATACGTTTTACATCCAAACCTGCAATCTGACCCGCTTCCTTAGTAGCCTGACGCTGTGAATCAGAGAAGTATGCCGGAACTGTGATGACAGCTTCTGTTACTTCCTGTCCCAGATAATCTTCAGCAGTCTTTTTCATTTTCTGAAGAATCATTGCTGAAATTTCCTGCGGAGTATACAGACGTCCGTCGATATCTACACGCGGAGTATTATTATCGCCTCTTACTACTGAGTAAGGTACACGTGCTATTTCTTTCTGAACCTGATCATAAGTTTCACCCATGAAACGTTTGATAGAATATACCGTACGTTTCGGGTTTGTGATAGCCTGACGTTTAGCCGGATCACCGACCTTACGTTCACCACCGTCAACGAAACCTACTACTGAAGGAGTGGTACGTTTACCTTCGCTGTTGGCAATTACCACCGGTTCGTTACCTTCGAATACTGCAACACATGAGTTTGTTGTTCCTAAGTCAATACCAATAATCTTTCCCATAATTGTATCTATTTTATTTATTTTTATTCAAGTTAATTCTGTAATGCCGAAGCATTACGCCCTAATTAAGACAAATGGTGTGCCAAAAAAGAAATCCGACAATTTGTCAGAAAATTCTGACATCACAGACAAGCCATACGCCATTTTTTACACTGTTTACCGTTAAAGTTTCTGCCTACACATGGCTTTTCTGACGACGGACGGCTTTGTTTTCCCGATCCGATGCCGGAAACCAGAAAAGATTCCGCCGGAAACCGTTTATTTTTTGTACAAAAAATCAGAGAATTTGTACAAAAAATAAAAAAACGTCGGGACATTTTTCCAAGGACATGCAGAGCTTTACTCATCCCCCACTCCATGAATAAGCCGACGAGCCACAACAAGGTTTATTTCTCGGTAGTGTTTTTTCCCGGTTCATCACCTTATATATACGGTTGAGCAACCAACGTATTGAACGGGCTGCACCCTCCTTCTACCTTTGCAGCAACTTAATTATTCAGAAAACCAAAAGATGAAAAAAGCATTTTTACTTTTTGCATGTATATGTTACCTCGTATCGTGCGACAACTCTTCCAATACGGAAAAAGAGCAACCCGTCAGTGTAAAGGTTACCCGGGCTGAACAGACTGAAATCTCATCCGAACGCAGCTACTCATTCATTTCGCAACCGTACCGGACCACCGAACTGTCTTTCAGAGTAAGTGGTCCGGTATATACATTCGATGTACAAAATGGACAGTTTTTCCACAAGGGGGAACTGATTGCAGCCATAGACGACCGGGACTTCTTGATACGCAAACAGCAGGCCAAAGCCATCTACAGACAGATGAAGGCTGAGTTTCTGCGAATTTCAAGCCTGTATGAGAAAGGAAACATCTCCGGTACAAGCTACGAGAAAGCCAGAGCGGACTACGAAAAAGCCAAGGCTGAATATGAAAACGCTTGTAACCAACTGAACGATACGCGCCTGTATGCTCCTTTCGACGGTTACGTGCAACAAGTCAACATCGAACGTTTTCAGGAAGTAAAAGCCTCTTCACCTGTAGTCAGCTTCATCGATCTCTCCCGGATAAAGGCAGAAGCCTACATTACCGAAGGCATGGCAATGAACATGCGGCAGCAAAAATCCCCATCTTGTACCGTTTCCTTCAAATCGCTGAAGGACAAAACATTTACGCCCGAAAAGATTTTTATAACACAAGGCACAACCGACAATAATATCTCCTATTTATTTACAGCGATACTTAACAATACAGACAACAGCTTATTGGGTGGAATGGCAGGCTCATTGTCAATCCCTAGCTTAATTTCATCTTCATGTTTACCCTCGAGCGTGACCATTCCCCAATCTGCTGTCTGCCATAATGAAGAAACCGGCTCATACGTCTGGCTGATAAACGGACAAAACCGGGTAACAAGAACACCGGTTACCACAGGAGCTTTACAAGAAAATAACAAAATAGAAATATTGTCAGGACTTTCTGTCGGTGACAGAATTGCCGTAACACGGCTTTCCAGCCTGTCGGAGAACAAGGAGATAACTATTCTGGACTAAAATATATAGAAACTGATGAAAAGTATTGTGAAATTTTTTCTGACGAACAAAGCGTTAAGTTGGCTCATACTGATTCTCATACTTGCAGGAGGAGTATTTGCCTATCAGAGTATGGGAAAGCTGGAAGATGCCCCGTTCACCATCAAGCAGGCATTGGTTACGACTGCCTATCCGGGGGCTTCGCCGATGGAAGTCCAGCAGCAAGTAACTGATGTACTGGAGGAGGCCATACAGTCACTGGGAGAACTTTACTACCTGAAGACAGAAAACCGGGCGGGACTTTCTAAAATTACGGTCTATGTAAAAAAAGAAATTCGTGCCAAAGACATGCAGCAGCTTTGGGATAAACTCCGCCGGAAAGTAAATGACGTACAAGACAAACTGCCGGCAGGCGCAGGTCCTTCGGTAGTAAACGACGACTTTGGAGATGTACTGGGCGTTTTCTACGGATTGAGTAGCGAAACGCATACATACCGTGAGCTGGAAGATTATGCCAGAGAAATAAAAAATGAATTGCTTAATGTGAAAGATGTAGCCAAAGTCGAACTGTTTGGTATTCCCAACCGCACAATCGAGGTGAAAGTCAATCCGACCTTACTTTCTCAAAGTGGTGTCATGATGAGCGACATCACTTCTGCTTTCGACAAACAAAACCGGATAGTAGATGCCGGAGCAATAGAAACTTCAACCAATCGTCTTCGCATTGAATCCGAAGGTTGTTTTGCCAGCCTGAACGAAATAAAGAATCTGACGGTTATTTCGCACAAAGGAGAATATTTCCGTTTAGGAGAAATAGCGGAAGTAAGCGAAGACTATGCGCATCCGTCGCGCAGCCTGATGAGAATCGACAATGTGTCGGCTGTAGGTATCGCCATCTCTACCGTATCCGACGGAAACGTTGTCGAAATGGCAGAGCTGGTATCCAGCAAAATCAAAAGGCTGAAAGCAACTATGCCGGAAGGCTATAACCTGAACATTATCTACGATCAGGGACACGAATCGGCTGTTGCCAACGACGGTTTTATCATGAATCTCATTGTTTCGGTCCTGACTGTTGTCGGGGTACTTTTGTTCTTTATCGGACTGAAGAACGGTTTCCTGATAGGAAGCGGACTTATTTTCTCTATTTTCGGTACACTGGTTTATATGCAGGCCACGGGAATCGCATTGCAGCGTATGTCGCTTGCTGCCATAATCATAGCCATGGGAATGCTGGTAGACAATGCTATTGTAGTATACGATGCTGCACTGGTAAACATGCAGCGCGGCATGAGAAAACGAATCGCGATACTGAATGCTGTATCGGGTACAGCCATGCCTCTTCTCGGTGCGACACTGATAGCCGTACTTACCTTCCTGCCGGTATATCTTTCCCCGCATATCACAGGCGAGATCCTGTCTTCTCTGTTTATTGTGATTGCCGTATCGTTATTGCTCAGCTGGGTACTGGCTGTCACACAGAATGTTTTTTTCGTACAAGAGTTCGTACGCCGTCCTCGTCCGGAAGAGCTGAAGAACGAATTGTTCAGTGGACGGATATACGACTTTTTCAGAAAGGCACTGGCATTTACCATACGCAAACGGTACCTGATCGTAAGTTGTATGGTCGTACTGCTCGCCTTAGCCGGCTGGGGATTCAAGTACATTCCACAGCAATTCATGCCGCTGCTCAACAAGCAGTACTTCACCATTGACATGTGGCTGCCCGAAGGTACACGCATAGAAGAAAGTGAAAAGCAAGCAGCCCAACTGACAACATTTCTGCAAACGCTCAAAGGAGTACGACAGGTTTCAACTTATATCGGACAGACGCCACCAAGATATTATCTGGCCAATGCAGCATACGGGCCTCAGCCTAATTATGCCCAATGCCTGATAGAAGCGGAAAGCCCGGAAAAATCACGGGAGTTGCAGGAAATGTTATACAAGGCATTGCCCGATAAATTTCAGAATGCGCTGATTCGGGTCAACAGTTTCGAAATCAACAGCATCCCGCAGGCACTGATTGAAGCCCGCTTCTGTGGCGACAATCCTGCTGTTCTCGACTCACTGACTAATATTGCCATCGACATTATGCACCGGAATCCCAAGGTACTGAACGCACGCAATGAATGGGGAAACATGGCAATGATGATAAAAGCCGGCTACGACCCGGTAAAAGCCGGAAAGTTGAACATCGGCCGAAACGATATGATGAATGCCGTTAAAGCAGCAAACGACGGAACTCCTGTAGGCATTTACCGGGACGAAGACAAGAAAGTTCCTGTATTGCTATGTACGGCAGCAAATCCACCGGAAAGCATGGCGGAACTGGAAGATCTCCAGATATGGAACGGACAGCGCTCAGCTCCTTTGGGACAGGTCACCGACGGTATAAAAACCGGATGGGAATATCCGCTGGTCCGTACTTACAACCGCCAGCTTTCCATGGCTGCACAATGCGACGTCAAGCGCGGATATACCATGAAGGAAGTTCATTCCGAAATCAGGAAAGAAATAGAAAGTATAGAATTACCCGAAGGCTATACATTTTTCTGGGACTCTCAATACAAAGACCAGAAAGAGGCAATGGAGGCGTTGACGAAATATTTTCCGCTGGCTGTCATTCTGCTGACAATTATCCTGGTGATGCTTTTCGGAAACTTCCGCCAGCCGCTCATTATCTTTCTGATTCTTCCGCTGTCACTTATAGGTATGGTATTTGGCCTGCTGCTCACAGGGTTCCAGTTCGGCTTCTTCTGTATAGCCGGATGGCTTGGACTATTAGGAATGATAATAAAGAATGTCATAGTCTTGCTGGATGAAGTAAATGTACAGCGACGGGCAGGTGTTGAAGCCCGTACCGCAGTCATCGAAGCTACAGTATCCAGAGTCCGCCCGGTACTGATGGCTGCACTGACTACGGTTTTCGGTAGCATTCCTTTGCTGTTCGACGTTGTATTCGGCGGTATGGCTGCAACCATTGTATTCGGATTGTCGTTTGCTACACTCCTTACATTGTTTGTTACTCCGGCTTTATATACCATCTTCTATAAAATATAGTGGAAGATACCGACTTTAAGTTAAACTTTTTCTTACCTTTACAAATAATCAGAAACATGAATAAATGGATAATAATCTGTCTGGTGTGCCTGTCTAATCAGGTACACGCACAGCACAGTACATTATTACAAGAATACCGTAGCAAAGTGAAAGCATACAACCAAGATATCAAAATGGCCGGATACGATGCAGCTATTCAGAGGGAAAAGCAGAAATCAGCCAAAGCCGATTTCCTGCCAGCATTGTCGGGAAATGCCAACTTCGGTTATAAGGGAAATCCTTCGGAACTTTCTGTTACGGTTCCTTCACTCAATGAAAGTCTGAACTTTCAGGGGCAGCATAATCAGTATGGCGCATCACTCACACTGGCACAACCGGTTTATACCGGAGGAGCGCTGAAAGCGGGATATGAAAAAGCGAAAAAAGAAAACGAGCAGGCACAATATGAGCAACAACGAATCATTAACGACATCATGTACGATGCTGATGTTTACTACTGGAATAAAGTTGCACGTCAGGAAATGATTGCGGTTGCCGAAGAATACAAGACATCAGTTTCCGCACTGGTAGAAGTCGTAAAGGATCGGGTAACAGAAGAATACACCGACCGCAACGATTTACTTATGGCCGAAGTCAGGCTTAACAATGCAGAATATCGCTTCACCCAATCGTGCAACGATGCGGAAGTCGCACGCATGTCGATGAATTCATTTTCCGGCGTTTCTTTCGATAAAATCATTCCGACCGATTCTGTTGTCATACCGCTGACAACGGTACAAGCATATACAGGAACCGTAGAAACAGCCATGGCTTCTCGTCCGGAACTAAGGATAGCGACCAACGAAGTTGCCATTCAAAAATCGGCATTCCAAATAGCCAACGCTC
This sequence comes from Bacteroides sp. CAG:1076, assembly GCA_000436795.1. Classification (GTDB taxonomy): domain Bacteria; phylum Bacteroidota; class Bacteroidia; order Bacteroidales; family Bacteroidaceae; genus Phocaeicola. Next base: position 19,462 of record HF993232.1, on the reverse strand, counting down.
AGTATCTGCCCCGGTTATCGGTTGGAATAGACGGGAACTATTCATCTCCCGGATATGATTTCAGATCAGGCCCAGACCCCAATTATATCATTTATGCCCAATTAAGCATTCCTATCTTTGAGTGGGGAAAACGCAAAAATACACGCCGGACAGGAGAATATAGCATAAACAAAACGATAGAGCAGCATCAGAAAGTGGCCGACAACATACGTCTGGAAATAGAAACAGCTTTCTATACCTATTCGCAAGCAGTCGAAAAAGTCAGACTAACGGAAAACTCGCTTGCCAAAGCTGCCGAAAGCGAGAAAATGGCAATGGATAAATACAAAGAAGGAAATGTTTCTATAATTGAAGTGATTAATGCCCAACTGTATCATCAGGAGGCCCGGATTAATTACATCCAGTCGAAACTGAATGCACAAATAGCTAAAAGCGCAATGGACAGGGCAACCGGAAGCAATATCAACGACCATCATAACACAGTAGCATGGAGAAAAAATTGAAATATATAAAGAGATACTTGTGGGATATACTTTTATTTTCAGGTATGGGATGCTTTTCTTATTTCCTGCTTGTTTACTATGCCGATATTCCCCCACGCTATCAGAACCGGCTGATGACTTTTCAGGCTTTCCTGGCTGTAATCATATTGTTCAACGGAGTAGGATTAAGCGTAAAATACATCAACGAAAAGTTGAGCATGTATTACCAATATTTTCTGAAGAACCGCCGGATGCTGTCGGTAGGACTGATTACTGCCGCCATCATTCTGTTCGGCTCCAACTATCTGCTGCTGATATCTACCAAGCTGCTCGTCGGACTACCTTATCCTTTTCTCTTAAAAGATAAGGGATTGTACGTAATGCTCGGAGTCTGGTTTGTTGAGCTTATCATTGTAGGACAGTTCATGCTAAACCGGTTTTACATCGATCTGGTAAAATTATACAAGCGGGCAGAAGAGCTGGAAGAAAAGACAACTCAAGCACGCTATATGGCTCTTCAGAACCAGTTGAACCCACATTTTTTATTTAACAGCCTGAATACTCTCATTTCTGAAATAGCATACAATCCGATGGACGCAATAGAATTTACCCGAAACCTGGCAGATACATACAGATACATTCTTTACTGTCAGGACAAGCATACCATTCCGTTACGGGAAGAACTGGATTTTCTCGACACTTATGTCCTTTTACAGAAAGTCCGACTGGGGAACTGTCTGGAAATAGACAATAAAATAGAGGACAAATATTGGGATGTATCCGTTCCTCCATTAACTTTACAATTACTGATAGAAAATGTCATTAAACACAATATTATCAGTCCGGGCAAACCAATGAAAGTAAAGCTTGCAACCGAAGTACTTCATAAGGAAACCTGGCTTAGCGTATCAAACCCTGTAAGGCCCAAGCAAGGAGTAATCTCGTCGGGAAAAGGGTTGGCCAACTTGGCACAACGCTATAAGTTATTGTGCAACAAAGAACCTATTGTAGAAAATAACAAAGACTCATTTGTCATCAAAGTTCCATTCTTGTATGAATAAGAAAGTAAAAGCAGTTATTATAGAAGATGAATATCCGGCAGCCCGTCTGCTCAACAAAATGATACAGAATATTCGTCCGGACTGGGAGGTCACTATCCTTCCCGGCACCATAGAGGGAGCAGTCAACTGGTTCAGTGAGCATGTACATCCGGATATCATTTTTCTCGATATACAGTTGAATGACGGAAACTCATTTATTTTTATCGAGCAGGCAAAACCGCAAAGTATGATCGTTTTTACCACAGCCTACGATGAATATGCCGTACGTGCCTTTACGGTAAACAGCATCGATTATCTGCTCAAGCCTGTACACGAAGCAAGACTACTTGATGCCGTTTTAAAATTCGAACGTCTTTCTTCCATCAATGCAGAGAATGCCAGAAACCTGTCCGACATAGAATTTTTGCTGCAATCGCTTGCCGGGAATAGGGAAAAGCAGTACCGGACACGTTTTCTTATCTACGGAGCACGTCATTTATACACGATTCAGGTAGCAGACATAGCCTATTTCTACAGTGAAGAAAAAGTAACGTTTGCTGTCACCAGGGATGGCAAAGCACATGCCATAGACTTTACGCTTAACAAACTTGAAGAACAACTGGACAGTAAATTGTTCTTCCGGGCTAACAGGCAGTTCATTTTATCGGCCGATTCCATCAAAAGTATACAGAATTACTTCAACGGAAAGGCTGTTGTAAATGTCCTTCCTCCACATAACGAAGCTATATACATCAGTCGTGAAAAGGTTTCTTTATTAAAAATGTGGCTTAATAGTTAAAACTCCTATATCTATGTTGTCTGAATAAGACATTGAGAAGTATTTTCTTACATTTGTGCTTGTAATGAAAATACTCAGCTTATTCATAGTAAGTATACTACTGTTAGCATTTCCTGCCGGCATATCGGCACAAAAGCAGATAGTAAAAGGCCGTATCGTCTTATCTGATGCAACCCGCAAGGCTGAAGCTTTGCCATATGCCAACATCAGTCTGATGCAACTGCCCGACTCTGCTTTCATGAAAGGCACGGTAAGCGATGAACAAGGAAAGTTTATCTTCTCATTTTCGCGAAAACCGACAGCCCATTATCTGATAAAGGTTTCGTATACGGGATGCACATCTGTATATCAGTCTATACCGTCAAGACCGGATACAATACAATTAGGTACCATTAAGCTGAAAGACAATCCGCTGCATCTGAAAGAAATTATCGTAACGGCTCCGCTACAACCCATGGAGCAGAAAGGAGATACAACTATTTACAATGCCGAGGCTTTCCCAACTCCGGAAGGTGCTTATCTGGAAGAGCTGGTCAAACGTATTCCCGGACTGACGTACAATGCTCAAGAGCAGACTATTACTTACAACGGTCATACGATAAAGGAAATAACTGTCAATGGAAAAGATTTTTTCAAAGGCAATCAGCAGGTTGTATTGGAAAATCTTCCGGTTAAATTTATCAGCCAGTTGAAAGTATACGACAAACCGACTAAGGAGGAAGAAGCTACAGGAGTTAAATCGACAGAGAAGAATTATGTACTCGACCTTCAGACGAAAAAAGAGGTGAACGATGCATTGCTTCTATCTGCCGAGGCGGGCTATGGTACGCACAAAAGAAGGGACATCAATGGGAAGATTATGCGTTTTAACGAAAGTGGAGACAATTTCATGGTCAACGGACAATCGACCAACCGCTATGCAACTACTCCTTATGAAGGAAACATATCGAATACCGTAGGAGCTAACATAACAAAGGTGAAGGATAAATTCGAGATTTCGGGAAACCTGAACTATTCCAACGATCGGAATGGCAGTGAATCGAGTTCGTACAGTGAACAGTATCTGGCAACTTCCAGTCAATATGCCACCACTGAAACAAATGGTCTGAGTAAAAGCAACAGAATAAACGGAAGTATGGATGTTACCTGGAAGATAGACGACAAGACAACTTTCAATTTTAATGGAGGCGTTAACT
>HF993232.1:0-15909 GCA_000436795.1 Bacteroides sp. CAG:1076 | reverse complement strand
TAACTCCAGTCGCAACAAGAACAATAACCAAAACCGGGAAGCTACCTTCGACGCCAATCCGGAAGTAGACACAAAACATCCTTTTCTTCAGTTCGAACAAATCGATCCGGCTATCCGTATCAACGACAGCAAAAGACAATCACAGACCTACAACCGGAATACAAACTATAACTTTAGCACAAGTATCATCCGAAAGCTGAATAAAAAGGGGAATAACCTCAGTCTGAACTTTTCCACATACCAGCAAACAAACAACACAGAATATTATACGCTGTCGTCTACTCATTATTACCGCTTGCAAGGCCAATCGGGAAAAGATTCCGTGCTTTATCTTAATCAGTATCAACATGCACCGGATAAAGAACAGAATTATAATATGGCAGTTACTTACACGCAAGTACTGACAAAGAAGTCACGTCTGCAGTTCTCGTACGGATTTACCTGCAACAAAGAGAAATTAAACAGCAACACTTATGATTTAAATTCGTTCAGTTCAATGGAACTTCCTGTCGGAGTCCTGCCGGAAGGATATGAAACCACCAACATCGACAGTCTGACAAGCCGTAGCAACAGCCGGACAACAGGACATCGGTTCTCTGCACTGTTTACATATAATGGCGAAGTATGGGGCGTACGAAGTGCACTTGCCGCTACCTTACAGAAACGTGCCATCGAAGAAAGTACCGGCAACCGGCTGGCAGATACAACAATTAACTCACTCGAATGGAAACCCAATCTGACTATTACCTACCGTAAAGATGACAATTATGCAATGATCAGTTACGACGGAAGTACTTCACAACCGATGTTGAGTGATCTTATCTCTCCTACCGACTACAGTTCTCCACTAAACATAACTCGGAGCAATCCCAATTTGCATGCTTCGTATACACATTATATATATGCTATGTTCAGTAATTTTCGCAAAGGAATCATGGTAGGGGTCAATTGGAACCAACAAATTAATTCTGTGACACGTGCCACTATCTATAATACGGAAACCGGAGGAAAGGAAACTTTTCCGGTCAATATTAACGGTAACTGGGGGATATCGGGCAATGCTTCTTATGATAAACGGATCAATCTGTTCCGGATGTATGTAGCGGGATCAGGCAATTTCAACCAAAACGTGAGTCTGATAAACGAAGGATACGAAGAAGATATGCCCCAACGCAGCAATACGCATACTACAGGATTAAGCACCGACTTGAGATTGTCCTACCTGCCTTCATGGGGCAATATTGAGCTGAATGGGAAATGGACCTTTTACCAGTCAAAAAATTCCTTGCAAAACCGAAACACATATACCCGGGTCTATACCGTAGGATTGAACAGCTCGGTAAATCTTCCAGCCGATCTTATCTTTCAGACCGATGCGAACTATCGCTTTCGCAACGGTACTGGCATTTCTGGCAACGACGATAACGAACTCTTATGGAACATCAAACTTTCATGGAAGTTCCTGAAAGAAAAACGTGCCGAGCTTTCTCTATACTGGGCTGATATTCTGAATCAGCGGAAAAGCTTATCACGCAGTGCCAGCTCTACTGGATTCTACGAGTATTACGAACAGCAGCTCAGAGGTTATATCATGGTTTCCGTGAAATACGAGTTAAACAGCATGAATTAAATGTTCGCTTCTTAAAAAAAAGAAGAGGCGATGCTTGCTTCCTCCACCGTAAGCAGCATCGCCTCTTTTTCTATAAAATATTGTTACTCAGCCAACTTCTCACCCGTATTCTTTGTCAGAGTCATAACTTCTTTACCCGTTTCATCGAGCAATGACAAAGAAGACTTATCCTGATTCAGCGTAAAACCGGCAACTTTATTAAGAGCCTCCAGAATCATTCTTTCGGTATCCATATTCGGACATGCCATCATGGTAGACAACATCTGAGAAAATTTCAGTGAACCTGCCTTACCCTCTTCTTGCGTAAATCCACCGTTTACAACATTACAACTGGCATTCCCATGAACAGTTTTTTCCTCTACATTGAATGCAAGGAAAGGAGTTTTCTCTTGTTTACCCAGTTCTGTACCATTGACCGACGAAATAATCCATTCACCAGCCAGATCATTGATAGAAACTTCAGGCAATTGACGCTTTTCCAGACTGATAACCGTATTACCATCGGCGTCGGTCAGAGCTACACCCTCGGCTGTTTCAGTATAGCCACTAACCTTATTCAGCGCTCCAAGAACTTTATTCTCTACATCCATGTCCGGACACATCATACGCGATGTAGCCACCTGAGCGAAATGTATGATACCCGGCTTCAACGAATCCATCTCCAACGTACCCATCATATTATTGCACCCGGCATTACCATAGATACGTTTAGCCTCCAGATCCATACCGATATAAGGCATATTTTCTACATTCAATTTTTCACCATCCACAGCGACAATGTTCCATTCACCTGCCAGATCGACCTTCGGTAAATTCTTATTGCTGCTACATCCAGCCATTGTCATCATCAATGCTCCTGCACAAACGGCAGTTACTCCTAAAAACTTCTTCTTCATAGCTATCATATTCATATTTTTAAATAGTACCTTTATAAAAAACGCTACAATCCTTTTACATAAAGAACAAAGAATGTATCAAATAGTTTACCCAAACCGGGCTTATCTATTACAAAAATACGGATATAATCGGAATACTGCATGAGGTTTTAGAAAATTTCTTATCTTTGCATATTGAACGGTAACGTTTACCGGGCATTTAAGATTATAATTAAGATAAATGAGTAAAGTATTGATTATCGGTGCAGGCGGTGTAGGTACCGTTGTTGCACACAAAGTGGCTCAGCATCCTGAAGTTTTCAGCGAAGTAATGATTGCCAGCCGCACCCAGTCAAAATGTGACGCGATTGTAAAAGCAATCGGTAACCCCAACATCAAGACCGCTAAGGTAGATGCAGACAATGTAGACGAACTGGTGGCTTTATTCAATGGTTTTAAACCCGAAATCGTTATTAACGTAGCTCTTCCCTACCAGGACTTGACCATCATGGAAGCTTGTCTGAAAGCCGGAGTCAACTACCTGGATACAGCAAACTACGAGCCGAAAGACGAGGCTCACTTCGAATATAGCTGGCAATGGGCATACAAAAAGCGTTTCGAAGAAGCAGGTCTGACTGCGATATTAGGATGCGGATTCGATCCGGGAGTAAGCGGTGTATATACAGCTTATGCAGCTAAGCACTACTTCGATGAAATCCATTATCTGGATATCGTTGACTGCAATGCAGGAAATCATCATAAAGCATTTGCTACTAATTTCAATCCGGAAATCAACATCCGTGAAATCACTCAGAACGGACGTTATTATGAAAACGGAAAATGGATTACAACCAAACCGTTGGAATTCCACAAAGACTTGACTTACCCGAATATCGGTCCTCGTGATTCTTATCTGTTGTATCACGAAGAACTGGAATCACTGGTAAAGAATTACCCGACTATCAAGCGTGCACGTTTCTGGATGACATTCGGACAGGAATATCTTACTCACTTGCGTGTTATTCAAGATATCGGTATGGCAAGCATCCAACCAATCAATTACAACGGAATGGAGATTGTTCCATTGCAATTCCTGAAAGCCGTATTGCCGAACCCTCAGGATCTGGGAGAAAATTATGAAGGTGAAACTTCTATCGGCTGCCGTATTCGTGGTATAAAAGACGGAAAAGAACATACTTATTATGTATATAATAACTGTTCACATCAGGCTGCTTATAAGGAAACAGGTATGCAGGGTGTAAGCTATACTACCGGAGTACCTGCCATGATTGGTGCCATGATGTTCCTGAAAGGCTTATGGAAACGTCCGGGTGTATGGAATGTAGAAGAATTCGATCCAGATCCATTTATGGATGCTTTGAATAAATACGGACTGCCTTGGCATGAAGTATTCGACGGCGACCTGGAACTATAATACTATTCCCGTAAATCACGGATAAACTGTTTTATCCGATTTATATTATATCCAATAAAAATTAAGAATGTGATGTATTATCTTATTACATCACATTCTTATAGTCTGTTTCAGTCTTTACCGGATTATAGCAGAGAATATCCGGATAAAAGACACTTCATCCAATGATCTGAACAGCTATATATTTTCATTCTATCATTTTTTAATTTATGAACGTAGGAGATAAAGCCCCCGAAGTATTAGGCCTCAACGAGAAAGGTGAGGAAATACGTTTAAGCAATTATAAAGGTAAAAAAGTCGTTTTGTACTTTTATCCTAAAGATATGACCTCCGGTTGTACGGCGCAGGCATGCAACCTACGCGATAATTACACAGCACTTCATGAAGCCGGATATGAAATTATCGGCGTAAGCACCAATGACCAGAAGTCACATCAGAAATTCATAGAAAAGAATAACCTTCCGTTTACTTTAATTGCTGATACAGACCAGAAACTGGTACAAGAATTCGGTGTATGGGGAGAAAAAAGTATGTACGGAAGAAAATACATGGGAACGTTCCGAACTACCTTCATCATCAACGAAGATGGCGTCATCGAACGAATCATTACCCCTAAAGAAATAAAAACAAAAGATCACGCTGCACAGATTTTGGGATAAATTACTATTTTTACCCCGAATCAATTTCTTGACACATAAAAATATCCAATATGGCGAAAAAAGATGAATTAGAATTCGAAGGAGGAGTAGAAACTCCCCAACCCAATAACAGTGAAAAGCTAAAAGCGCTTCAAGCTGCAATGGACAAGATAGAAAAAAGCTTTGGCAAAGGTTCTATCATGAAAATGGGCGACAATCACGTCCAGGAAGTTGAAGTAATCCCGACCGGTTCCATCGCACTGAATGCGGCACTCGGCGTAGGCGGTTATCCTAAAGGACGTATCATTGAAATATACGGCCCGGAATCGTCTGGTAAAACAACTTTGGCCATCCATGCCATTGCCGAAGCACAAAAGGCAGGAGGTATCGCAGCTTTCATCGATGCCGAACATGCTTTCGACCGCTTCTATGCTGCCAAGTTAGGTGTCGACATTGACAATTTGTGGATATCACAGCCCGACAATGGTGAACAAGCTTTGGAAATCGCCGAACAATTAATCCGTTCGTCTGCTATTGATATCATCGTAATCGACTCTGTTGCTGCCCTGACTCCAAAGGCCGAAATCGAAGGAGATATGGGAGATAACCGAGTAGGATTACAAGCCCGACTGATGTCTCAGGCTTTGCGTAAACTTACTTCCGCTATCAGCAAGACAAATACGACCTGTATTTTCATCAACCAGTTGCGTGAGAAAATAGGTGTTATGTTCGGCAACCCAGAAACAACGACCGGAGGTAATGCACTGAAGTTCTACGCTTCCGTACGTCTGGACATCCGCAAAGGCCAGCCTATTAAAGACGGAGAAGACGTTATCGGGAATCAGACTCGCGTAAAAGTCGTAAAAAACAAAGTTGCTCCTCCATTCAGAAAAGCAGAATTCGATATTATGTTCGGTGAAGGAATTTCTCGCAGCGGAGAAATCATAGACTTGGGAGCCGAACTGGGTATCATAAAGAAAAGCGGCTCATGGTATAGCTACAACGATACCAAACTGGGACAAGGACGCGATGCTGCCAAGCAGTGTATTCAGGACAACCCCGAACTGGCAGAAGAACTGGAAGGGCTGATCTTTGCAGCGCTGAAAGATAAAGAATAACATTCAAAGAGGGTATGATTATGAAACTAACACGTACACTCCTCGCTGTCTGCTTATGTCTGACAGCGATGACAGGATTTGCTCAAAAGGCAAAAGACAATCCTTTTTTCCGTTTCGCAACCAAAGCCGAAGCGCAGATGCTCATAACAGACATCGACGAGTATACCAATAACTGGAATCAGTTCGACATTAATGCTCGTCTGCAAAACAATGAAGGGCGTAAGTCACAATTGCTGACACTTGCCATGAGCTGCGTACAAAACTGGAGCGAACAAGAGAAAAAACAAATTACCACAGCATTCAATGCGATAACAGCGGCAACTAAAAGACAAAAGTTGACCCTGAATTATCCCGACGAAATTATTCTGGTAAAAACATCCATGCAGGAAGAAGGAGGAGCAAGTGCCTATACACGCAAAAACTGGATAGCCATTAGCGAAGACGTGCTGAATAAGATTTCAGCAGCACAACTGCAAATTCTTGTAGCACACGAGTTATTTCATATTCTTACCCGCTATGACCTAAATTTCAAGAAGTCTGTATACCAGACCATAGGTTTTACCGTATTGGACCGCGAAATTATTTTTCCGACCGACATCATGGAAAAACGTATCTCCAATCCGGACATCAGCCGCTACGACAGCTATGCACCCTTTACCGTTAAGGGTACAACACAAAACTATACCATGATGATATATACCGACCGTCCTTATACAGGAGGTGATATTTTCGACTATATGAAAATTGGACTTATTCCACTGAATGAGCACTTCGTTCCGGTACAGGAAAGTGGAAAAACCGTCATTGTTCCAATAGAACAGGCCGAAGACTTTTACGAAAAGATCGGTAAAAACACCAATTATGTCATCAACCCAGAAGAAGTGCTGGCCGATAACTTTGCCTATATGCTAACAGAGAAAAAGGACTTACCCAACCCTGAGGTTATCAGCCGCATCAGAGAAGTTCTGAAAAAATAAGCCCCGACAGGCTGTTATTCGATAAAGCCGGTTTTATGTTTTAACGCTCCACTAAATGGAGACAAGGCATAGAACCGGCTTTTTTATTTCTCCCGCACCGTCCTTTACGGAAATCTCCAGTCATAAAAAAGCAAAAAGCAATTCCTCCGGTACATAAATTCCAACACACCTCCCCCTTCTCTCTATCAACATGTAAAATATAAGTCAAGCGATATTTTCGCTGTCAGTATGACAAAAATTAGTATTTTTGCAACAAATTTGCCCGATTATCAGCTCGGGCACGAAATTTGTATACGCATTTCATGCATATAATGCCAAAGAAAATAAGAAATAAAAAAATAAAAACAGATAACATCATGACAACAAAAAATCATCATTCACAACAAGAAGAGGAAGAAGTGTTGAAGCAACAAGCCGAAGCATCGGAGCAAGCCGAAACACAAGCCGAAGAAGCTCAGGGTACAGAAGAGCAGGCTGAAGAGCCAACTGCCGAACAGAAGTTGGAAAAAGAGCTGGAAGAAGCGAAAAAGACAATCGAAGAACAAAAAGACAAATACCTGCGTCTTTCTGCCGAATTCGATAACTACCGCAAACGTACCATGAAGGAAAAAGCCGAACTGATCAAGAACGGCGGTGAGAAAGCCATCAGCGCCATCCTTCCGATTCTCGACGATCTGGAACGCGCCCTGCAGAACATGCAGAAAGCCGATAACGTACAGGCTATGTACGAAGGCTTGGATCTGATATTCCAGAAGTTCCACAAAGTTCTGGCACAAGAGGGACTTCAGAAGATGGAACCGGTAGGCGAAACATTCGATACCGATTACCATGAAGCAATCGCACTGGTTCCGGCACCGGACGAAGCACAAAAAGGAAAAGTCCTCGACTGCGTTCAGACCGGTTATAAATTGAACGATAAAGTAATCCGCCACGCAAAAGTTGTTGTAGCACAGTAATTCTTAATACTTGTTTTTATCATTATGGCAAAAAGAGACTATTACGAAGTGCTGGGTGTCGACAAGTCAGCTTCAGCAGATGAAATAAAGAAAGCATACCGTAAAAAAGCAATCCAGTATCACCCCGACAAGAATCCGGGTGATAAAGAAGCAGAAGAGAAATTCAAGGAAGCAGCCGAGGCTTACGAAGTCCTCAGCAACCCCGACAAACGTGCGCGTTATGACCAGTTCGGACACGCAGGTGTAGACGGAGCAGCCGGCGCAGGTGGCTTCGGAGGATTTGGCGGACAAGGTATGTCTATGGATGATATATTCTCCATGTTCGGCGATATTTTCGGCGGACACGGTGGATTTGGAGGTTTCGGCGGAGGTGGTTCTCAGACACGCCAGCGTAAATTCCGCGGTTCAGACCTGCGCGTAAAGGTAAAGCTGAACCTGAAAGAAATCTCCACGGGAGTAGAAAAGAAGTTCAAACTGAAAAAATACGTACAGTGCTCACATTGCCATGGTACAGGAGCCGAAGGTGACGGCGGAGTGGAAACTTGTCCTACCTGCCACGGAACGGGAAGTGTTACACGCACCCAGCAGAGCATCTTCGGCATGATGCAGACCCAGACCGTCTGTCCTCAGTGCGGCGGCGAAGGTAAAATCATCAAAAACAAATGTAAGGAATGTGGTGGTGAAGGTATCGTATACGGCGAAGAGGTAGTAACCGTCAAGATTCCGGCAGGAGTAGCCGAAGGCATGCAGGTTACCATGAACGGTAAAGGTAACGCCGGAAAGCACAATGGTGTTCCAGGCGACCTGTTGGTTCTCATCGAAGAAGAGAAACATCCAGAACTGATCCGTGATGAAAGCGACCTGATCTACAATCTGCTTCTGAGCGTTCCGACCGCAGCTTTGGGAGGTACCGTAGAAATACCTACCATCGATGGAAAAGCCAAGATAAAGATTGAGCCGGGAACCCAGCCGGGCAAAGTGCTCCGTCTGCGTGGCAAAGGTCTGCCCAACATCAACAGTTACGGTTACAGCACCGGAACAGGCGACTTGCTGGTAAACGTAAGCGTATACATTCCTGAAACATTAAACAAGGAAGAACGTCAGGCACTCGAGAAATGGCAGGAATCAGAAAGCTTCAAGCCCAACATGAGCCTGAAAGAAAAGATTTTCAAGAAGTTCAGAAGTCTGTTCGATTAAACGTCAGATACTTCTTTACACAAGGGTACAGCATAGCAACCATCAGAAACAAACGGTTGCTGCGCTGTACCCTTTTTTCTTACAAATCTCCGTTAATCTGCGTTAATCTCTGCTTCCTTCCTGCCTATGCATTACAGAATAATCCGTATCTTTGATACGATTCACTTATAAAGACAAATGACATGAAACAACTATACCTGATACTGTTTGCGATGTTGCTCCCCCTTGCAGCCACATCACAGACCGAAAATTGCCAAAGCATCGAAGCCTCCGAAACGTCCGCCCCGCCTGTAGCAGAAAAAGACAGTCTGAGCTTGCCGCTTGCCTCTCCCATTCCACAGACAGGTTATACGGCACCTTTCGGTATGTATGGCATCACCCCGTTCGATTACGGTTACGCCACCTGGCAGTTACACAAAGGTTTCAACGCTTCTATCGGGCTGAACCTCACCTATAGTCCCAGCCGCTATGCCCCCTCAGGAGTAGGATTCGGACAAGATGCCGCCTTTATGTATGCAGTACCCGTTACCGACCGCCTCAGTGTGGCAGGGGGACTTTACGCCAGTAACATGGACTGGGGATTCTTGCGCTACCGCACAATAGGCGTGGCCGGAGTAGCCGCATACAAACTTACCGACCGTATCAGCATCTATGCCTACGGCAACAAATCATTCACCCCCAAACGTTCCCCCTATTATTACCCGCTTCCCAACTATGCGCCCGACCGTATAGGAGGAATGATTAACTTCAAAGTAGGCGAAAGCAGCTCATTCAGCATAGGCATAGAGGGCAGAAAAAATGATTATCCCTGGTGGTACTGATAAATTATGTCAATAAATAAATTAACTTTGCATAGTTAAAAAATATCATAAGCGCAATGACATATCAGGAAACACTCACATATTTATACAACAGCGCCCCCCTGTTCCAGCATGTCGGGAAGGCAGCTTACAAAGAAGGATTATCAAACACACTGGCACTCGATGAATATTTCGGACACCCGCATCGCAAATTCCGCACAATTCACGTAGCGGGCACCAACGGGAAAGGCTCCTGTTCACACACCCTTGCCGCCATTCTTCAGTCGGCAGGCTACCGTGTAGGACTCTACACCTCCCCCCATCTGGTCGACTTCCGCGAGCGCATCCGCATCAACGGAGTCCCCGTTTCACAGGAATTCGTTATCGATTTCGTCGAAAAGCACCGCTCCTTTTTCGAACCCCTCCATCCCTCATTCTTCGAACTTGCCACAGCCATGGCATTCCATTACTTCGCCAGCCAGCAAGTCGACGTCGCTGTCATCGAAGTAGGACTGGGCGGACGGCTGGACTGCACCAATATCATCCATCCTGACCTGTGCCTTATCACCAACATCAGTTTCGACCACATACAATTCCTGGGCAATACCCTGGCAAAGATAGCAGGTGAGAAAGCCGGCATTATTAAACCCTCCGTACCGGTCGTCATCGGTGAAACCACACCCGAAACCAAACCCGTATTCCAGCAGAAAGCCGCCGAAGTCAGCGCCCCCATTTTCTTTGCCGAAGAAGAGCATCCGCTGCTCAGCGCCCTGCACGATGAATCAGGAAACTACATCTACCAGACCACCCGCTACCACGACCTGAAAGGCGAACTGGGCGGAATCTGTCAGGAAAAGAATACCAACACCCTGCTTACAGCCCTGCCTCTGCTCGAGCAGCAAGGCTACCACATAACCGAAACCGACATCCGAAACGGATTCGCCCATGTATGCGAACTGACAGGCCTGATGGGACGCTGGCAGAAACTCTCCAGCCACCCTACCATCGTATGCGATACAGGTCACAACGTAGGAGGCATCCAGTACATCGTAAAGCAACTGTCATTTCAGCAATACAAACAGCTGCACATCGTCATCGGAATGGTAAACGATAAAGACATCAGCGGCGTACTTGCCATGCTTCCCAAAGACGCGATTTACTATTTCACCCAGGCAAGCGTCCTGCGCGCCCTGCCAGCCGAGAAAGTAAAAGAGCTGGCAAATTCATACGGACTGTCGGGAAATGCCTATCCCGATGTCAAGACAGCCGTCGAAGCAGCACAAAAGCAAGCCGGTGCCGATGACTTTATTTTTGTCGGCGGCAGCAGTTTTATCGTTGCCGATTTGCTTTCCACATGCTTTCCGGTAGAATAAAATAACAGATTTGTTTGTGTATCTTGAATAAAATCTTTTTATTTGCATACATTTTACACCTATAATAAAGATAACGATATATACTCAAAAATATGAATAACACATTCTATTACGAAAATAACCTTTGCGGCCTGAAAAGAGCCGACTTCCAGAAGAACATCGGAGGTAAAGAAACAGATTTGTTTATTCTGACAAACGACAACGGTGCCGAAATGGCAGTAACCAACTACGGAGGAGCCCTCCTTGCCATCATGGTACCCGACAAGGACGGCAAACTGGCAAACGTCGTACAAGGACATGACAACATCGAAAGCGTAATCAACAGTCCGGAACCTTTCCTCAGCACCCTTATAGGCAGATACGGCAACCGCATTGCCAAAGGAACCTTCCAGCTCGACGGAAAAGAATACAAACTCACCATCAACAACGGCCCCAATTCATTACACGGAGGACCGACTGGTTTCCACGCACGCGTATGGGACGCCGAACAGACCAGCAAGCAGAGCCTGAAACTCCACTACATTTCGGCCGATGGTGAAGAAGGATTCCCCGGAAACCTCGACGTCACCGTGGTATATACATTCACCAACCAGAACGAATTCATCATCACCTATACGGCGACAACCGACAAACGTACAATTGTCAACCTCACTCACCACGCATTCTTCAGTCTTTCCGGTCTGGCAACCCCTACCGCCAGCGTAGAAAACAATATCGTTACTCTCAACGCCGACTTCTACACTCCTATGGATGAAGTATCTATTCCTACAGGAGAAATCCTGAAAGTAGAAGGCACCCCGATGGATTTCCGCACTCCTCACACCGTAGGCAGCCGCATCAACGAGCCGTTCCAGCAACTGGTATACGGAGCCGGATACGACCATTGCTACGTCATCAACAAGCATGAAGCAGGAACACTTGCTTTTGCTGCCAAGTGCGTTGAACCAGTAAGCGGACGTACACTCGAAGTCTTCACTACCGAACCGGGAGTACAAGTATACACAGCCAACTGGCACAGCGGTTTTGCAGGCTGGCACGGAGCTACTTTCCCTGCCCGCAGCGCCATCTGCTTCGAGGCACAACACTTCCCCGACACTCCCAACAAGGGACATTTCCCGTCGGCAGTCCTCAACCCCGGCGAAGTATACCATCAGGTAACCGTGTACAAGTTCGGAACAGAAAAATGAGCAAACAAATACTTTAGAAAACTAACCTAATTTATTAACCCAATATTTTTCAATTAAACCATGAATCAACAAAAACAGAATGGCAATCTCATCGCAATTATAACGATGTTCTTTCTTTTTGCGATGATCTCTTTCGTAACCAATCTTGCCGCACCTTTCGGAACAATCTGGAAAAATCAATATGCAGGCGCAAACACCCTCGGTATGATGGGAAACATGATGAACTTCCTCGCATACCTCTTCATGGGTATTCCTGCGGGAAACATGCTTGTAAAGATCGGTTATAAGAAAACTGCCCTTATCGCTATGGCAGTAGGTTTCTTAGGCCTGTTCACCCAGTACATTTCCAGCCTTGTAGGTGCTGATGTAGACGTATTTGCAATGGGCGGATATTACATCAAGCTGAACTTCATCATCTACCTGTTGGGAGCATTCATCTGCGGTTTCTCAGTATGTATGCTGAATACCGTTGTAAACCCGATGCTGAACCTGTTAGGTGGAGGCGGTAACAAAGGAAACCAGCTTATCCAGGCAGGTGGTGCCCTGAACTCTCTGTCAGGAACCCTTACTCCCCTCTTCGTCGGAGTATTGATCGGAAGCGTTACTCCCCAGACAGCCATGTCGGATGTAGCCCCGCTGCTCTTCATCGCTATGGGTGTATTCATCTTCACATTCATCATCATTTCGTTTGTTACCATCCCAGAACCCCACTTGCGTAAAGGCAAAGTAGAGAAAGAAAAATTCTCTCACAGCCCTTGGAGCTTCCGTCACACCGTACTTGGCGTAATCGGTATCTTCATCTATGTAGGTATTGAAGTAGGTATTCCGGGAACATTGAACTTCTACCTGGCCGACTCCAGCGAAAAAGGTGCAGGCTTGCTGACCGACGGTGCTGCTATCGGTGGAGCCATCGCCGCTATCTACTGGTTGCTCATGCTGGTAGGCCGTCTGGCAAGTAGCGTCATCAGTGGTAAAGTATCCAGCCGCGTACAGCTCATCATTGCTTCAACCCTTGCAATCTGCTTCATCCTTATCGCCATCTTCACTCCGAAAGCAGTAACCGTTTCCATGCCGGGCTACAGCGCCGACAACGGTTTCCAGATGGCTTCCGTACCTCTGAGTGCACTGTTCCTTGTACTTTGCGGACTCTGTACTTCGGTGATGTGGGGAGGAATTTTCAACCTGGCAGTAGAAGGTCTTGGCAAATACACCGCACAGGCATCTGGTATCTTCATGATGATGGTAGTAGGTGGTGGAATCCTGCCGCTGGTACAGCAGTTCATCTCCGACTCAGCCGGTTACATGAACAGCTACTGGCTCATCATTGCCATGCTGGCATACCTGCTATTCTACGGACTGATTGGTTGCAAGAACGTAAACAAGGACATCCCTGTAGACTGATTGACTGAACAGACAACAAGAAAAACAATATTAACCTTTTAAGCTTTTACCATTATGGATATAGAATATGTAAGAAGCCGTTTCATTAAGCATTTCGATGGTACAACCGGAAGCATTTATACTTCTCCGGGCCGTATCAACCTTATAGGCGAACACACCGATTATAATGGAGGATTTGTATTCCCCGGCGCAGTAGACAAAGGCATCATGGCAGAAATCAAGCCGAACGGAAAAGACAAAGTATGTGCTTATTCCATCGACCTGAAAGATTATGTAGAATTCGGTCTGAACGAAGAAGATGCCCCCAAGGCAAGCTGGGCACGCTACATATTCGGCGTATGCCGTGAAATGATCAAGCGAGGTGTCGACGTGAAAGGCTTCAACACAGCTTTTGCAGGCGATGTTCCTCTGGGAGCAGGCATGTCTTCATCGGCAGCCCTCGAGTCGACTTACGCATTTGCCCTGAACGATCTGTTCGGCGACAACAAGATCGACAAGTTCGAACTCGCCAAAGTAGGTCAGGCCACCGAACACAATTACTGCGGAGTAAACTGCGGAATCATGGATCAGTTTGCATCTGTATTCGGCAAGGAAGGCAGCCTGATGCGACTCGATTGCCGTTCACTGGAATATCAGTACTTCCCCTTCCGTCCGGAAGGCTACCGTCTGGTACTGGTAGACTCAGTCGTTAAGCACGAACTGGCATCCTCTGCATACAACAAGCGCCGCCAGAGCTGCGAAAACGTAGTGGCAGCCCTCAAGAAAAAAGATCCTGAAGTAGAATATCTGCGCGACTGTACGCTCGATATGCTCAACGAGGTAAAAGCAGAAGTAACCGAAGAAGACTACAAGCGTGCCGAATACGTTATCGAAGAAATCCAGCGAGTACTCGACGTATGCGATGCTCTTGAACGCAACGACTACGAAACCGTAGGACAGAAGATGTACGAAACCCATCACGGCATGAGCAAGTTGTACGAAGTAAGCTGCGAAGAACTCGACTTCCTGAACGACATTGCTTTCGACTGCGGCGTAACCGGTTCACGAGTTATGGGAGGCGGCTTCGGTGGCTGCACCATCAATCTGGTAAAGAATGAGCTCTACGAAACATTCATTATCACAGCCAAGGAACGCTTCAAAGAAAAATTCGGACGCAGCCCGAAAGTATACGATGTCGTTATCAGCGACGGCTCACACAAAGTCTGCTAATTATCGTTCTAAACTCATAAAAACATTTCCGGAAACTCCCTCGGGATTCTCCGGAAATTTGTACAAAAATTTTTATTTTTTGTACAAAAAATAAAAAAAGTTCCTCACGTTTTTTCCCAGACGTGAGGAACTTTTTTTTATCCCCCTCCGCCTTTGTCCGTAACCCTCTTATCCCCCTTACACATACCTCAAAGTAAAAAAAACGAACGCACAGCTAAAAAGAAACAGATAAATACTAAAAACCTCAAAATATTTCAGGTTTCGTATGTTATTCAGATAAAAATTCCTAACTTTGTCCCGAAGTTGTACATCCGTGCGGCTGTGGGAGCTTTTACTCCTAGACGGAAGCAAGATGCCACAATCTTCTACATTCCGGCATAACTACCTGCTTCATAGCAACATACACGCTATGGAGGAGAAGAAAATATATGCCCTTATGAATAACAACCCCCTCAAAAAGGAAACCCCAAGAACATGAAAGGAGAAAAAGAGGAAAGACGTCTATGGCTGCCCATACAGACCATCTACAACAAGGAACTACAGGTAGCCGAATTTCTCCGAGAACAAGAAATCGAGTATTACATCCCCATGATGTACGAAGCCCGCGACCTCCCCAGCGGAGAGTGTGAGCACGTTTTGGTGCCCGCCATTCACAATCTGCTCTTCATACATCGCGAATACGACAAGGACTGGTGCTATAAATTGTTACAAACTTCCCCTTACCCGCTGTATTTTCTCAAAAGAGAGCGCAACGGACGCGAGTATTGTACCATTTCCGAAAAGGAGATGGATAACTTCATGCGCGCCACCGACCCACGTATTCAGGGCACACGTTTTATCGACCCACAAAAACTAAAAGACAAAGAAGGCATGCCGGTACGCATCATCAAGAAAGGCCCCCTTTACGGCATCACCGGCAAACTCATGCGCTACGGCAGTCGCCATTATGTAGCCATCGAAATGCCTCAGAGCACCGCCCTGCTGAAAGTCAGCTACACCTGGTGCGAAATCGTAACCGAATAAATTTTCCTGGCACAACTCCCTTATATCGCCCATCTCTGCGATAGCATTGCTTATACCATAATGCCAGTAAGCAGTCAAAAATTGGCTCAT
>HF993231.1:5442-18336 GCA_000436795.1 Bacteroides sp. CAG:1076 | reverse complement strand
ATTATCCCGTTCACGAGTATGTCACACCCGAACAATTTGCCCGCTACAAGGAAACCGGAGAAAAGAAAGGATTTGCCACAGTAGAAAGCGGTCCGCTGGTACGTTCTTCTTACCATGCTGAAAAACACATCCGCTATAAGTGAACAATTTCAGAAAAAACCTTGTTACACCTATAAAAGACCACGGCAGATGATGAAACTTATATTTAAATACAGAAACAAGATTGTATCGCTCGGATTGTTGCCCATTATAGCAACATTGATTTGTTTGCATTTTTTTCAGAACACAATCGTCTTGGGAATAAGCTTTGTTGTCTGCCTCAGCCTGCTGCTGTACGGCATCATCCGCTTGAAGAACCTGAATTTCTTTCTGCTGCTGGGCAGTGTGGGCATAGGGGCCTGCTTTGTGCTGCGTCTGTTTACCGGCTACACCTTCGTTCCGTACGGCAGCATCACTCCCATTCTGGAACTGCTGCTGCTCATCGTGGCCTTCATTCACATTACAGCTCCCGAAATATACAAGGAATTGCAGGAACGGCTGCACCTGAGAAACTGTTTCTCGTTCGTGCTGGAAGCAAAAACAATTGTAATCCTCTCGGCACTTCATCTTACGGTTCTGCTCTTTGTCGATCATATCGACCACCTGTTTTCCGAAGATGGCTTTTTCTTCCTGAAATACGGTGTCCCGGTCATCATCTACGTTCTTTGTCTGATAATCAATGTGGTGGGCATTCATCTGGCACTTCAGGAAAATTTCCGCTATAGTCTGGTACGCATTGCGGTCGTTCACGACGGAAAGATTTACCTCAGACAGCGCAACGACTGCACCGACGACTTGCACGAAGATGCTCCCGTATGGGATATTGCCGTAGAAAGTCCTTTTGAAGGACCGCTCGAAAAGAGTGATGAATACGCCATGCGTATAACCAGAAAAATCTGTACTTCGAATAATATAACTCCGCGACTTATCTTAAAATATACCTCTACGCCTTGCGATGACGACAGCCAGCAACGCGTATCATTGTATATCCTTCCGTTAAACGATAAGAATGACCTCAGAAAAATAGCAGAAGGCAGGTTCTTTTCCTTCGACGAAATAAGTGAAACTGCCGTACGGAGATATAATCCGGCTTTGCTTTCGGAACTGGATGCCTTGCAGATGGCAGCAGAGATGTGGCAGACGTTCGGCAGTGCCGACTAACATCCACTTATTTATAAATCAGAAAGATACACGGAATCTTTGTCAGGTCGGGCAGATGGCCTTTCCACTCCTGAACCGTTTTAGTCTTGATATACTCTCCCTCGCAGGTAATGTTGGCTGCCACGCAGACCTTGGTTTGCGGACGACAAGCCTTCAGAATATCTTCCAGCATCTTGTTGTTGCGGTAAGGTGTTTCGATGAAAAGCTGTGTCTGGTGCTCGCTGTATACGCGCTGTTCCAGCTCCTTCAGCCGTTTCTGGCGTTCGCCCGGTTCGATGGGGAGATAACCGTGAAAGGCAAAACTCTGCCCGTTGAATCCCGATCCCATGACCGACAGGATAATAGACGACGGTCCCACCAGCGGAACGACCTTGAGGTTCTTGCGCTGTGCGATGGCTACGACATCTGCTCCCGGATCTGCTACGGCAGGACAGCCGGCTTCCGAAATCACACCCATGGAATGTCCCTCTTGCAAAGGCTTCAGGTAACCCGAAATAGCTTCGGGCGAAGTATGCTTGTTCAGTGGGTAAAACGTCAGTTCGTCGATATTGATATCGCGGTCTACCTTTTTCAGAAAGCGGCGTGCCGAACGCACATCTTCTACAATGAAATGACGAATCTGAAGAATGATTTCTTTATTATAGGAAGGGAGGACTTTTTCTACCGGAGTATCGCCAAGAGTTACCGGCAGCAAATATAATGCTGTATCCATGTTTGTCAATAATCTATATTTATTATAGCTCAGTCTAACGTCAGCTTGCCGAAATCGGTACGTTCCAGCAATGTGGCAATAGTTACGTCGGGATGCTGCTTCATGTATTGTTCGGTAAGCTGCATACCCAGCCATAAGCCTATGACGGGAGGTATCTTCTCGCCGTTGAGAATCATGTTCGGGTCAGAATGTGTATAGGCACGAATCAGCATCGGGTCGGTACTGCTCAGATGACCTCTCTCCGCCATCCACTTCCACAGTTCCTTTCCGTGCTCCTTGCACCAGTTTTCTTCCTTTTCACTATATCCCAACGCATCGCCGTTCGTCTTATAGTCGAGTACCTGGCGTACTACCCAGTGTATCTTTCCCTGATGCATGATGACATCGTACAGCGAACGGTGTCCCGGACGCCATTCGAAGGGGTACAGGCTGAGCAGATAGAAGGTAAAACAATCGGGAAGAATGCGCTCGGGCGTCATCGACCGGCGCTGATAGTCGTAATAATAACGACGATAAAGCGGATAATCCTCACCCATATACTTGTCGAGGCTGAATCCTAACAGGCTGTCACCCACTACAACCGACTGGTTCAATGCCGAAATCTGCGAGTACACCGTCGGCACGGGAAACGCCGGAATCTCCTCTTTCAGGAATCGGAATCCGTTGGTAAAGCCCTTTTCGAGGGCAGTCATATCCTTGAATTTTTCGGAAGCATCCTGCATGATGCGAAGCAGAATCGTATCCGAATAGTATGCACACAGCCGTTCATTGATGGCAGGTTCATCCACACTGCCCAGCATGAGTACATCCTCAATCAGAATTTTGGTGGCACGCGGACAGTCAAGGCTCATTTTTTGCAGAGCCGAAAAACTGTTCATGGCCGAAGCCTCGTACTGGAGGCGGTCGTAACGGAAAACTTTTATACCCTTATCAAGCAAAACATCGTCGCCTTGCTCTCCTGTATGGCAGGAAACAAGTACGACGATGCTCAGTAATATGAATATAAATTTTCTCATGTAAACAGTCTATCTGTCAGATTTTTATCCGTAGATGATATGTCCGTTTTCGTCTTTGTATTCATCCAGACCCTTTTCGTAAGTAGCCATGGCACGAAGACTCATACCTACGCTTGAGAAACCTCCATCGTGGAACAGGTTCTGCATGGTAACCTTGCGTGTCAGGTCAGAGAACATTACGATACAGTAGTCTGCACATTCGTCAGCCGAAGCGTTGCCCAGAGGCGACATACGGTTGGCAAAGTCGAACAGTTTGTCCATACCTTTCACACCCGATCCGGCAGTAGTCATAGTAGGCGACTGTGAGATGGTGTTGATACGTACATTGTGTTCGCGTCCGTAGATGTAACCGAAGCTACGTGCGATAGATTCCAGCAAAGCCTTGGCGTCTGCCATATCGTTGTAACCGTAGAATGTACGCTGTGCAGCTACATAGCTCAATGCTACGATAGAACCATATTCGTTAATGGCATCCAGTTTCTTGGCCGACTGAATCATTTTATGGAATGAAACGGCTGAAATATCCAGTGTTTTGTTCAACATATCATAGTCGAGGTTGTCGTAAGTACGTTTCTTGCGTACGTTAGGCGACATACCGATAGAGTGCAGTACAAAGTCGATCTTGCCTCCCAAAACTTCCATCGAACGCTTGAAAACGTTTTCCAGGTCTTCTACGCATGTAGCATCAGCAGGAATCACTTCACAGTTCAGCTTTTCTGCCAGTGCAGAAACTTCACCCATGCGCACTGCTACCGGAGTGTTGGACAAAGTAATTACTGCTCCTTCTTCTACAGCCTTTTCTGCCACTTTCCATGCGATAGACTGTTCGTTCAGAGCCCCAAAAACAATACCTCTTTTTCCTTTCAGTAAATTATAACTCATACTTTTTTTATTATAAATTTGGGGGCAAAGATACAAACAATTCTGGTAACTTCGCCATATTCAGGCATTAATCTGCAAAAATTGAACAATATTCCCCCCTTCCTGACGAAATAATACATTTCTTGTCAATTTTTTATAGTCAAAAAGATAAAAATGCACATTTTTTTCACCTATTCAGTCAAAATGTTCACATCGTTTTCCGGGAAACCCCGTACTTTTGTGACATAAGCAAGAGGTTTTTTATAATATTTATTAAGGTTAGAAATTAGGTTAAAAAAAGGTCTTTATTATCCTGCCTGTCAATCTTCTGTGAAAGAACGTTGGCAGGCTATCAGGATAATATACGTATCGGGAACCTTATAGTATGAAACTGGAAGAAGAATAAATATCATAAATATAATAACTCATGATTACACTGAACAATTTAAGACAATGGGCATTCTCCATAGGTATCACGGCCCTCGCACTGGGCAGTCCGGTTGGTGCTATGGCAGACAATGCAAACGGTGCAGATAATATTTACGGTGAACTGCCGTTCCAGATGGACAAGGTGCAGTTGCCGGTATTCCCCGACTATTCACGTTCCATCACAGAATTCGGAGCTGTAGCCGACGGCATTACTCTCAATACAGAAGCATTCGATAAGGCCATCAAGGCTGTTGCCGAAAAAGGTGGAGGAAAGGTGATTGTACCTGCCGGACTATGGCTTACCGGTCCTATCGTACTGCAGAGCAACATCAATTTATATCTGGAGGAAAATGCGCTGATTCTGTTTACTGCCGATCATACGCAGTACCCTATCATCAAAACTTCATTCGAAGGACTGGAAACACGTCGTTGCCAGTCGCCAATATCTGCTCTCAATGCCGAAAATGTTGCCATTACCGGAAAGGGTGTCATGGACGGAAACGGAGATACCTGGCGTCCGGTCAAGAAGGGAAAGATGACCGGCAGCCAGTGGAAGAAACTGGTTGCTTCGGGAGGCGTACTCGATAAATCCGGAGATGTATGGTACCCCAGCGAAGGTTCGATAAAGGGTGCCATGGCATGCAAGAACTTCAATGTGCCCGAAGGAATCAATACCGACGAGGAATGGAACAGCATACGCGACTGGCTGCGTCCGGTACTGCTGAGCTTCATCAAGTGTAAAAAAGTGCTGCTGGAAGGTGTCACTTTCAAAAATTCGCCAAGCTGGTGCCTACATCCGTTGTCTTGCGAAGATATTACCATCAATGAAATCAGTGTTTCAAATCCGTGGTATTCGCAGAACGGGGATGCACTCGACCTGGAATCGTGCAACCGTGTGCTGATTGAGAACAGCAGCTTCGATGCGGGCGACGACGGTATCTGCCTCAAGTCGGGTAAGGATGAGGACGGACGACGCCGCGGTGAACCTTGCCAGAACGTGATTATCCGCAACAATGTGGTGCTGCACGGACATGGCGGTTTCGTTGTCGGCAGTGAGATGTCGGGCGGAGTAAAGAATATCTATGTAGACAACTGTACTTTCCTGGGCACCGATGTAGGCTTGCGCTTCAAGAGTACCCGCGGACGTGGCGGTGTGGTAGAAAATATCCACATCAACAACATCAACATGATTAATATCCCGAATGAGGGACTGATTTTCGACTTGTTCTACGGTGGCAATGCTCCGGGAGAGGGTGACGGCTACAACAACCCGACAGGAGAAAAGGTACCTGCCGTTACGGAAGAAACGCCTGCTTTCCGCGATATCTTTATCAAGAATGTAACAGCCAAGAACGTAGGACGTGCCATGTTGTTCAACGGTCTGCCGGAAATGCCGATCAAGAATGTATTCATCGAAAATGTCACCATGTCGGATGCCAAGGATGGTGTCATACTGAACCGTACCGATGGAGCTACACTGAAAAATGTAAAGGTTATTACGACAAAAGGCGGAAATAACCTGAAGCTGCAAAATGTGACAAACATTACCATAGGTGACAAACAATATAAAAAGGTAGGAAACCAAGCCGAATCGTATAAATTCTGATCCGGTATCTTTCCTTACCTAAAAGAAGGACGATAAAGGGTCTGCAAACATCCGGTTCAAGTGTTCCGACTTGTTTCTTTATGTTTACAGATCCTTTCTCCCTTTGCAAACCATGCTAATAACAATGATAACATTATCCGACGGACTTGCCGGATAGCAATAAAAACAAAAACGCAGTATGAAAATATTCTCTATAGCCTGCCTGGCACTACTGGCAGGAGGACTGAGCGCTTCGGCACAAGCCCTGGAAAAGAAGATTCAAGTCGTGGTGGAGAATCCGTGGAACGCTGAAAAGGTGGACGAACCGGTGGTAATCGAACTCGGCAGTCTGGGTACAGGGTTCACCGTCAAGTCGGCTGTCGTACGCGACGGCAACGAGGAGATTCCGTCACAGCTTGACGACATGGACTGTGATACGCGTGCCGACGAACTGGCTTTCGTCATCAATCTGCCGGCTTCGGGCAAAAAGACACTCAACATTACACTCTCAAGTATCAAGAGCGACAAGAAATATCCGGCACGTGTGTATGCCGAAATGTTGTTCCGCACGTCGAAGAAAAACAAGTATGCCAAAGGGTATGCCATCTATGCCGACGGGGCTTCGGACACGTACAACGTACAGCATCACCACGGGGCTGCCTTCGAAAGTGAGCTGGTGGCATATCGTATTTATTTCAACGAGAAACAGACAACCGACCTGTACGGGAAGTTCCATAAGGGACTGGAACTGGAGGAGAGTCAGTTCTATCCTACCGACGA
The DNA here is from genome assembly GCA_000436795.1 of Bacteroides sp. CAG:1076. GTDB lineage: Bacteria > Bacteroidota > Bacteroidia > Bacteroidales > Bacteroidaceae > Phocaeicola. The sequence goes on along the minus strand of HF993231.1, from coordinate 11,753 downwards.
GCAGTTGAAGCGCGGCTTCGGCGACGATGTCATCAAGGTAAACAGCAGTTGCGGAGCAGGAACCCTGAGAGGCTGGGACGGTACACAGTCTACACTTATCAAACCGGTTACCGTACGCGGACAGCGCATACTGGCTTCGGGACCGGTACGTACCATTGTCGATGCCGAAGTAAAGGGATGGCAGTACGCCGGACAGGAATTGAACATGATAAACCGCTATACGCTGTACGCCGGACATCGTGACGCACAGGTGGATGTATTGTTCGACGCTCCGCTGGATAAGGAAGTTTTCTGTACCGGAGTACAGAACATTACCGGACATGCCGACATGTTTTCCGACCACAAGGGACTGGTGGCAAGCTGGGGTACCGACTGGCCGGTGAACGACACCGTAAAGTATAAAAAGGAAACCGTGGGACTGGCTACCTATATTCCAGAGAAATATGTAGTGAAAGAAACGGCCGACAAGGAAAACTTCCTGTACACCGTCAGTGCTCCCGGTCAGCACTCGTTCCGCTATTACACCTCATTCACTTCGTGCAAGGAAACCTTCGGATACCCCGACAAAGAAAAATGGTTTGCTTATGTACAAGCATGGAAAAAGTCACTGGAACAGCCCGTTAAGATAACAATCGTAGAGAAATAGTCACGACACAAACACAAATGCCGGCATTAAAAACGTTAAATAAATAAAAAGAAGCCGGTCGGTCAGCTTCACTATGCGTATTATTGAACAGTGAAGCTGACTGCTTGAAAACAATTTATTAACTCAACAACTATTATCCATGAAATCTATCGTATTATCCATTTTATTAGGAAGCTGCCTCGTTCCTGCCGTACAGGCACAGAACTATGTATCGAAGGTATGGGTAGCCGACCAGGGCAACGGTACGTACAAGAATCCGGTACTGTATGCCGATTATTCCGACCCCGACGTATGCCGTGTAGGCGACGACTTTTACATGACCTCATCCAGCTTTGGCTGCCTGCCGGGATTGCAGATTCTACATTCCAAAGACTTGGTCAACTGGACCATCGTGAGTGCCGCCATACCGCGGTCACTGGCTCCGCATACCGATGTAGCACCTCAGCACGGCAACCGTGTATGGGCTCCGTGCATCCGGCATCACGACGGTGAGTTCTATATTTTCTGGGGTGACCCCGATCAGGGTATCTTTATGACAAAGGCAAAGGATGTAAAAGGTCCGTGGTGTGAACCGGTACTGGTCAAGGCAGCCAAAGGCATCATCGACACCACTCCGTTGTGGGATGAAGACGGAAGGGTTTATCTGGCTCATGCCTTTGCGGGAAGCCGTGCGGGACTGAAGAGCGTGATTGCCGTATGCGAGTTGAGTGCGGATGCTACCCGTACCATCGGACCGTCACGCATCGTATTCGACGGTCATGAGGCACACGAAACCTGCGAAGGACCGAAATTCTATAAACGCAACGGATATTATTATATCTTCCATCCGGCAGGCGGCGTTCCTACAGGCTGGCAGGTTGTACTGCGTTCGAAGAATGTATACGGCCCGTACGAATGGAGAACAGTGCTGGCACAGGGCAATACAACGGTAAACGGTCCTCATCAGGGCGGATGGGTAGATACTCCCAGCGGAGAAGACTGGTTTCTGCATTTTCAGGATGTAGGTGCTGCCGGACGTCTGGTTCACCTGCAGCCGATGAAATGGGTAAACGACTGGCCTGTCATCGGTGAGGACAAGGATGGCGACGGCTGCGGCGAACCGGTACTGACTTACAAGAAACCGAACGTAGGCAAGACGTATCCTGTATGCACACCGCAGGAAAGCGATGAGTTCAATACCAACGAACTGGGCTTGCAGTGGCAGTGGAATGCCAACATCAACGACAAGTGGTATTTTGCCGATCAGGAACACGGGGTACTACGCCTTTACTCGTACCCGGTTCCCGAAAACTACAAGAGCCTGTGGGACGTATCGAACATGCTGCTGCAGAAATTCCCTGCCCCCAGCTTCAACGCAACCATGAAACTGAAGTTCTCTCCTATTGCCAAATACAAAGGTGAACGTACCGGACTGGTAGTTATGGGTATGGACTACGCAGGCATCGTACTGGAGAATACCGAAAACGGACTGGTTCTCTCGCAGGTAGAATGCAAGAAAGCCGACCGTGGAGGTCAGGAAACCGTCAACGAAACACTTCCGCTAAAGGAGAATGAAATCTACCTGCGTGCCGAAATCACCACTACGGGCGAAAAGATAAGCAAGAGCGAGGGCGGACACGACCTGATAGTGATGTGCCAACTGAGCTACAGCACCAACGGAAAGAAGTTCCACAAGTTCGGCAAAGAATTTCAGGTGAAGGAAGGCAAGTGGATCGGTGCCAAGGTAGGTACCTTCTGTACGCGTCCTGCCATCACGACCAACGACGGCGGCTGGGTTGATGTCAACTGGTTCAGAATAGACAAGTAATCTCTCCCGATTTTTTGTACAAAAAATAAAAAAACGTGCCGACGTTTTACTCAAAACGTGCTGACATTTTCTAAAAAATGCCGGCACGTTTTTTTTGCCTGACAGGACGATACTTTTTTTCGTTCATCGGTACGGCATCATTTTCCGCTTGTCGGCACAGCACAAAAAAAAGGTCCGGAAATCTCACGACTTCCGAACCCCGATATGTAAAAATACAAAATATTATTTTCTTATGCTTCTTTTACTTCCCAACCCAGAGCGCTGGCACCCAGAACGGCAGCATCAGCATCTTTCAACTGAGAAAGGAGTAATTTTGTTTTTCCCTTGTAAATATTCAGGACATTGTCTTCCAGAGCTTTCTGGATAGGCTTCATGATGTAGTCGCCCGATTTAGCCAGACCACCGAAGAGAATAATTGCTTCAGGGCTTGAGAATGCAACGAAGTTGGCCAGAGCAGTACCCAGAATCTTTCCGGTATACTCAAAGATTTCCAGAGCCAGCTTGTCACCTTTCACAGCTGCATCGTATACATCTTTCGACTGGATTTCTTCCGACGGAATGTTTCTCAGCAAACTCGGTTCAGAACGTGCAACGAGGAATTCGCGTGCAGTACGAGCCACACCAGTAGCCGAGCAGTAAGTTTCCAGACAGCCTTTACGTCCGCATCCGCACATACGACCAGCCGGATCGACGATAACGTGTCCCAACTCGCCTGCAAAACCATCGTGACCATAAACCAGCTGACCGTTGATAACGATACCGCTACCAACACCTGTACCCAGTGTAATCATGATGAAATCCTTCAGACCACGAGCAGCACCGTATGTCATTTCACCGATAGCAGCTGCGTTGGCATCGTTAGTAAGTGCTGTAGGGATACCCAGGCGTTCTTCGAACATAGCAGCCAAAGGAATAACTCCCTTCCACGGCAAGTTCGGAGCAAACTCGATTGTTCCACTGTAATAGTTACCGTTAGGAGCACCTACACCCATACCTTTTATCTTTTCTGCACCACCAAACTGTTGCAGCAACGGAAGCAATTTCTTGCAGACAGCGTCAACGTATTCGTTAACTTCGGTATATTGCTGTGTCTTTACTGAATCGGAAGCCAGTACATTACCACGAGAATCAACCACTCCGAAAACAGTATTAGTACCACCGATATCCATTCCTACCACATAGGGCTTTTCCATATTTATTGTCATGACATTAAATTGTTAAAGGTTAGTTATATGTGGCAAATGTACGCAATACGGGAAAACCGAACAAATTTTTTCCTAATTTATTTACCCCTCATGTAACTTTTTATATCTTAGCCGCGTCTAACGATACGTAGTTTAAGACACAAAAATCATTTTATTATGATACGATTACAGGGCATCAACAAGACATATTATAATGGAGCACCGCTTCACGTACTGAAAGGCATCGACCTGCAAATAGAAAAGGGAGAATTTGTGTCCATCATGGGCGCTTCGGGGTCGGGAAAATCTACCTTACTGAATATTCTGGGTATCCTCGACAATTACGATTCGGGCGAATATTACCTGAACGACGTACTGATAAAGAACCTGAGTGAAACCCGCGCGGCAGAGTACCGCAACCGCATGATCGGGTTCATCTTCCAGTCGTTCAACCTGATTTCGTTCAAGAATGCCATGGAGAACGTGGCGCTGCCGCTATTCTATCAGGGGGTGGGCAGGAAGAAACGAAACGAACTGGCGCTGGAGTATCTGGACAAGCTGGGACTGAAGGAGTGGGCACACCACATGCCCAACGAGCTTTCGGGCGGACAGAAACAGCGTGTAGCCATCGCACGGGCACTGATTTCGAAGCCGCAGATTATTCTTGCCGACGAGCCGACCGGCGCACTGGACAGCAAAACCTCGGTGGAAGTGATGAACATCCTGAAGGAACTGCACGACCGGGAGGGACTGACCATCGTAGTAGTGACACACGAAAGCGGGGTGGCGAACCAGACCAACAAGATCATTCACATCAAAGACGGGGTGATAGAACGGATAGAAGACAACATCGACCACAACGCCTCTCCTTTCGGCAAAAACGGTTTCATGAAATAAACACACAGCCATGACAGATCTGATACAAGAAATATATGGTACCATCATGCGCAACAAGCTGCGTACCATTCTGACGGGCTTCTCGGTGGCATGGGGAATCTTCATGCTGATTGTACTGCTGGGAGCCGGAAACGGACTGATACATGCCTTCGAAGGGCAGTCGAGAAACATGAAAATGAATTCCATCAAGATTTATCCGGGATATACGTCGAAGCCCTTCAAGGGACTGAAGGAGGGCAGACGCCTTTCGCTCGATGAAAGCGACCGGCAGCTTACCGAACAGGCTTTCCCCGAAAACGTAACGTCGACGGGAGCCAGCGTCAGCAAGGATGGTGCTATTCTGACTTTCGGCAAGGAGCATGTTTCCATCTCTCTGCAAGGGGTATTTCCTAATTATACGGAGCTGGAGGCGGTAAAGCTGAAAGAAGGACGTTTCATCAACGACCGCGACATGAAGGAGCGGCGAAAGGTGCTTGTCCTGCATGAGAAGACCATCCGCATACTGTTTCCACACACAGAACCGCTGGGGCAATACGTCGACGTACAGGGAGTAGCCTACCGGGTAGTGGGTATCTATACCGACCAGAACAGTTTCTCGCCTTCGGCACTGGTACCTTTCACCACCGTCCAACTGGTATACGGCAAGGGCGACAGCATCGACAACCTGACATTTGCCACCGAAGGACTGACCGACGAAGCTACCAACCAGAAGTTTGAAGCCGACTACCGGCAGGCGATGGGGCTGCACAAAAGCTTCTCCCCTACCGACCAGAGTGCCATCTGGATGTGGAACCGCTTTACACAGTACCTCCAGCAGCAGTCGGCTACCCGCATCCTGCATATCGCCATTTGGGTAATCGGCATATTCACCCTGCTGAGCGGTATCGTGGGCGTGAGCAACATCATGCTTATCACCGTGCGCGAACGTACACACGAGTTCGGCATCCGTAAGGCACTGGGAGCCAAACCCGCCTCCATCCTGTGGCTGATTATCTCGGAGAGTGTGGCCATCACCACCTTCTTCGGCTACATCGGCATGGTGGCAGGCATCGCCGTCACCGAGTACATGAATCAGGTGGCAGGCAAGCAGACCGTCGACGCGGGCGTGTTCAGCGTAACGGTCTTCGAGAATCCTACGGTAGACCTGAGTATTGCCATTCAGGCTACCCTGACACTGATTATCGCCGGTACGCTTGCCGGACTCTTCCCCGCCCGGAAGGCAGCCCGCATCCGTCCGATAGAAGCACTAAGAGCAGACTGACATGAGAAGAATCGATTTTGACACCTGGGAGGAAATCTTCCTCACCATTACACGCAACAAAACACGAAGCATACTGACAGCATTCGGCATCTTCTGGGGAATATTCATGCTGGTGGCACTCATGGGAGGCGCACAAGGCATGCAGGACATGCTCTCACGGCAGTTTCAGGGCTTCGCCACCAACTCGGGGTTCATGGGAACGAACAATACTTCGAAGGCTTACAAGGGATTCCAGCAGGGAAGATGGTGGAGTATGGACAATCAGGATGTGGAGCGTATACGCAACTGCGTACAGGGACTGGACGTCGTAACGGCTACCATTGCCCAGTGGGGAGTGAACATCGTGTACGAGGAATACAGCATATCGGGAACGCTGAAAGGGCTTTATCCGGACTACGACCGGATAGAGGAACCGATTATCCGTCTGGGACGTCCGCTGAACGAAACCGACATACGCGACCGCCGGAAGGTGTGTGTCATCGGGAAACGTATCTACGAAACGCTCTTACCAACGAA
>HF993231.1:0-5419 GCA_000436795.1 Bacteroides sp. CAG:1076 | reverse complement strand
CGCTCTTCCCAAAGAAGGATGATCCGTGCGGCAAATACATTGAGATAAACGGTATCTACTACTGGGTAGTGGGAGTCAACGAGGCGACGGGCAACATGTCGGTCAACGGACAGTCGGAAACGTCGGTCGTCATTCCCTTCAGTACCATGCAGCAGAACTATAACCGGGGCAACCGCATCGACATGCTGGGCTATACGGCAAAAAAAGGATACTCCATCAGTCAGGTGGAAAAGGAAGTGGAACGCATCGTCAAGCAGGCACATGCCATCCACCCCGATGACGAACAGGCGATTATCCGTGTCAATGCGGAAGCCATGTTCAGCATGATGGACAACCTGTTTACCGGCATCCGCATCTTAGGGTGGCTCGTAGGACTGGGTACGCTGCTTGCCGGTGCCATCGGAGTGAGCAACATCATGATGATTACCGTAAAGGAACGTACTACCGAAATCGGCATCCGCCGTGCCATCGGTGCACGTCCGAGTGATATTCTGCAACAGATTCTGCTGGAAAGTATGGTACTTACCACACTGGCAGGCATGGCGGGCATCACGTTTGCCGTATTCCTGCTGAATGCCGTAGAAACGGGAACCTCGGAACCGGGACTCCCGGCACATTTCCTCATCAGCTTCTGGCAAGCCATCGGAGCCTGCGTCCTGCTCATCGTACTGGGACTGCTGGCGGGACTGATTCCTGCCTACCGTGCCATGGCGATAAAGCCGATAGAAGCCATACGCGACGAATAATTAACCCGACCGTCAAACCATTGAAATAAAAACATAAACCAATTCATATGAAGAAATTTATCAAAGTTGGCATATTGGTGCTCATCGCACTGATATTTATAGGAACATTCGTTTTCCTGTATCAAAAGTCACAGCCTAAAGAAGCACAGTACAACATTCAGCGAGTAGAAAAGACCGATCTGGTACAGACTACCGTGGCTACAGGCAAGATTGAGCCGCGCGACGAAGTACAAATCAAGCCTCAGATTTCGGGTATCATTGCCGAAGTATACAAGGAGGCGGGACAGAAAGTAAAGAAGGGGGAAGTGATAGCCAAGGTAAAGGTCATCCCCGAACTGGGACAACTGAACTCCGCCGAAAGCCGTGTCCGGCTGGCAGAGATGAACGGACGGCAGGCAGAAACCGACCTGACACGTATGGAGAAGCTCTACAAGGACAAGCTGGTGAGCAACGAGGAATACGAAAAGACCCTGCTGGCTGCCCGTCAGGCGCGCGAGGAGATTCAGGCAGCAAAAGATAATCTGGAGATTGTAAAGGAAGGTATCACCAAGAACAGTGCTTCGTTCAGCAGCACGCTTATCCGTTCGACCATCGACGGACTGATACTCGACGTGCCCATCAAGGTGGGTAACTCGGTCATCATGAGCAACACGTTCAACGACGGTACCACCATCGCTACCGTAGCCGACATGGGCGACCTGATTTTTCGCGGCAACGTAGACGAAACGGAAGTAGGACATATACGTGAAGGCATTCCTGTTAAAATCACACTGGGAGCCTTGCAGAACATGAAGTTCGACGCCGTACTGGAGTACATCTCACCCAAGAGCGTAGAAAACAACGGTGCCAACCAGTTTGAGATAAAGGCTGCCATCAACGTACCCGACAGTGTAACTATCCGTTCGGGCTACAGTGCCAATGCCGAAATGGAACTTCAGCGCGCCGACAATGTACTTGCCGTACCCGAAAATGCACTGGAGTTTGCAGGCGATTCGGCCTTTGTGTATGTGCTGACCGACAGTGTGCCTCAACAGCAGTTCGAACGCCGGGCAGTCAAAACAGGTATCAGCGACGGTATCAAGATAGAAATCAAGCAGGGACTGAGTGCAAACGATTTTGTGCGCGGCCTGAAAAAAGAAAACTAATCACCCGCAACCATGAAACTGAAACATTTTCTCTTTATAGCTTCTGCCACTGCCCTGCTGCCGGTACAGGCACAGCAGAAATGGGACTTGAAGCAGTGTATCGACCACGCCATCGCCAATAACCTGAACATCAAGCAACAGGAAGCACAGCGCGACCAGAACAAAGTGGAAGTAAGTACGGCACGAAACAGCTTCCTGCCCGACCTGAACGGAAGTGCCTCGCACTCGTTCAACTTCGGCCGAAGCCTTCAGTCGGATAATACGTACAAGAGTCTGAATACACAGAATACCGGTCTGAACCTGACGACCAGCATCCCGCTGTTCAACGGACTGCAACGGATCAACAACGTGGCACTCTCGAAACTGAACCTGCAGGCTGCCATAGAAGACCTGAACAAGGCAAAGGAGGATATCAGCATCCAGGTGGCATCGGCTTACCTGCAAGTGCTCTTCAATGAAGAACTGGTGAAGGTGGCCAACGACCAACTGACGCTGAGCAAGGAGATGCTGGACCAGAAAACGGCTTTCTACAAGAACGGTAAAGCCTCGCAGGCAGAATGGTACGAAGCCAAGGCACGCGTGGCACAGGACGAGCTTTCTGCCGTACAGGCCGAAAACAACCGCCGCCTTGCCCTGCTCGACCTGAGTCAGTTGCTGGAACTCCCCTCTCCCGACGACTTCGGTATCGTATCGCCGGCAGTCGATTCGCTCACCAGCCTGAGCATACGGACCTCTCCCGCCGAAGTCTATGCCGAAGCAGTACTCACCAAGCCGGCTATCAAAGCGGCCCAGTACCGTCTGGAAGGTGCCGACAAGAATATCCGCATCGCCAAGGGAGCCTATTACCCGCAACTCAGTTTCGGAGCAGGCATCAGCACCAGTTTCTACAACGTATCGGGCATGGAGAACGGCAACTTCGGCTCACAGTTGCGCGACAACTTCAGCCAGTACATCGGACTCTCGCTCAGCATCCCCATCTTCGACCGCTTCAGCACCCGCAACCGGGTACGGAGCGCACGCATCCAGCAGCACACCTACTACTGGCAACTGGAAGAGAGCAAGAAAACCCTCTACAAGGAAATACAGCAGGCGTACTACAACGCCGTAAATGCCGAAACCCAGTACCGCAGCAGCCGTACCGCCGACGAAGCCGCACAGGCCTCCTTCCAACTGATGAAGGAAAAATACGCCAACGGCAAGGCAAACGCCACCGAGTACAACGAATCGCGCACAGCGTGGATGAAAGCCGTGTCCGACCGCCTTCAGGCCAAGTACGACTACCTGTTCCGCACCAAGATACTCGACTTCTACCGCGGTATTCCGCTCACGCTATAACCTCCCCCGAAACCGACAGACGTCTATATAAAAAGAGAGCCGCAGGCGATACTCAACGTACAACCTGCGGCTATTGGTCTGTGTTACGATTTCGGAAACTCGATGTCGTGTCCAAAAACTATTTATCGATGCTTTTTATAATAGTCGATGCAATCTTCGATGAACTCTTTCGGCTTGCCTTGCTCAGCTTGTCAGCTTTTTCCAGATTCATGCAAGTAAAGTAATTGTTGCCTTTCGTCACCTCTTGCTGATTCTTGTCGTACAGCGAGTAGCTCACAAAGTGAAACAAGGTACGCAGCGGTTTTTCCTGCCATTTCAGGTAATGCTGGTTCAGGAACAGCACATAGTCGGCATGAGCCTCATCCATCAACTGCTTATAATTCTTGTGGTCAATCTGTTCCACATCAGCATAGCTTTCTTCATTCTCTCCGCTCATCTTCACCTCACCCAGCAACTGTTCCGTGTCAGAGAAATTCTCTGAAGAAATGAACGTAAACTCCTTGCTCTTATTAGTCTGAATAATATTATCGGTAATAATCCGGTTATATGTATCGCCGATGCTGTCTTCCGGAATACCTGTTTCTTCAGTAATCATACTTTCCGGAAAATAGTTTGAGCTGACATTGTCAAGTCCTACCACCAATACCTTTACAGAAGTAGCATTCGCCTTGCCGGCAGCCTCTTTACCAGCCTCTTCAGCCTGCACAGCTGTGATAGAAGCCATAGCAAACAATCCTAAAATAATGCTTTTCACAAATGTCGTTTTCATTGTCTTTCTGCTTTTAATTTGACGATACAAAAATAGGGATGTCATATTACATCCCTATTTCCGTTGTGTGATAATATTATTTAGAATCGGTTACAATCGGATTTGCCTGTTTCCAGAATCATTTTCCGGAAATCAGTGCAGCAGCTTCCAAAGGTTGGTTAGTGGTGATATAATCTACATTCAGGTCCATCATTTTCTTCATGACCTTCACATCGTCTACGGTCCAGACATTGACCTTCATGCCCAGGTCGTGAGCTTCCTTCACCCATTCCGGATGTTTTTCGAAAGCCTTATAGTAATAATCGATGCCGTTCAGTCCTTTTTCCTTTACTTCTTTGGGAGCGATATCACTCTTCAGGTAAGCAATTTCCGAACCCGGAGTAAGGCGTACAAGCTGTTCGCATACGTTCATGCTGAACGAGATATATTCCACCTGTTTCTCCAGCCCATATTCCTTCACCATCTTGACGGTAGACTCTGTAATCTGGTCTTCCTGAGCCTTGGTCTTATGAGGCTTGATTTCCAGAATCAGCTGTACATCCGGCAACTTCTTGCCAGCCTCCAGATAGTCGGCCAGCGTAGGCAACTTTTCTCCATTCTTCAGTTTCAGGTCTTTCAGCTTGTCGTATGCCGTTTTGCCGATAGTCAGTCCGTCTATCGCATCGTCGTGGTTCACTACCACTACCCCGTCGGCAGTGAGCTGTACATCAAATTCAGAGCCATATACCTTTGCCTCGGCAGCCTTGTTCAACGCTGCAATAGAGTTTTGTGCCGAACCTTCAGTTTTCCAGAATCCGCGGTGAGCAATCACCTGTGTCTGAGCCTGTCCTGCCAGTGCAAAGAACGCACAGGCACAAGCCATCAGTAAATTTCTTGTTTTCATAATCATCAATTATATTTTTCAGTTCATTTATCAGAATGCATATCTCAGTCCCAGCTGTACCTGATAAGGAGTACCGTTCAGGCTGGAAACACCGGTATTCGCATTGACATTGTATACGTATTCCTTCTTTTCCTTATCGAAGCTCTTGATGGTATAAATCTTCTGAGCTCCCAGGTTATGTCCTGCTCCCCAGTCTTTGTTCAGCATGTTCAGCACGTTGAAGATATCGACAGAGAGTTCCAGACTGTGCTTCTTGTAAATCTGGAATTTCTTAGCCAGACGCAAGTCGAGTGTACCATAGAATCCGTTCACACCGCCGTTACGTTCGGCAACCTTTCCGAAGCTCTTGCGGATATAGTCTTTCGTACTTTCCTCTACATCCGGATTAGCAAGAATGCTGTTGATACCATCTTTCAGGTACTGCGGCGTATTCGGATCATTCGGGTCGTAAATATAAGCCAAATCATTCGAATCGACAAAGTCGCCGTTCACATTTCCACCCACGATGAGCGAGTAACGTGTACCACCGATACCCGAGAAG
>HF993230.1:36237-39764 GCA_000436795.1 Bacteroides sp. CAG:1076 | reverse complement strand
TATTCTTCTTTATTATCTGAATGAATCAGTCAGTAATTTGATTTCAATCATTGGAGAAATCCGTTCATACAAAATGTTGTAAACGGCGTCTACTATCGGCATGTTTACGTGCAGATGCTTGTTCAGCTCCTTGATACATTTGGTACCGTAATAGCCTTCGGCTATCATTTCCATTTCTATCTGTGCACTTTTCACCGAATATCCTTTTCCTATCATTGTTCCGAATACGCGGTTACGGCTGAAATTGGAATACGAAGTTACCAGCAAGTCGCCCAAGTAAGCCGAGTCGTTCGTGCACCGGTTCACCGGATGTACCGTATCGAGAAAGCGGTTCATTTCCTGAAGAGCATTCGAAACCAGTACCGCCTGGAAGTTATCTCCATATTTCAGTCCGCTGCATATACCGGCAGCGATAGCATACACATTCTTCAAGACAGACGCATATTCTATGCCTGCCACGTCGGTATTGACCGATGTCTTGATATAATGTCCCGAGAGCTGTCGGGCAAACATCTTTGCTTTTTCAATGTCCTTGCATCCTACCGTGAGGTAAGACAAGCGTTCCAGTGCCACTTCTTCTGCATGGCACGGGCCAGCCAGTACAGCAATGTTCTCTTCGGGAACATCGTACATTTGATGAAAGTAGTCGGACACAATCAGGTTCTCGTCGGGGACGATTCCCTTAATAGCCGTTACAATGAACTTATCCTTGAGTTTCGTTTTTAGCTTTTTAAGGTGGATTTTCAGATACGGCGAAGGAGTGACGAATATCAGTGTGTCCGATTCCTTCACTACCTTATTTATATCTGAAGAGAAGTTGATGCACTTCATATCGAAGCGCACACTGGTCAGGTAAGCCGGATTATGGCCCAGACGACGGAATTCTTCGATCCGGTCGTCGCGGCGCATATACCAGTTTATTGAGTCTGCCTGGGTCAATATGATTTTGGCTATTGCCGTTGCCCAGCTTCCTCCACCCATGATTGCTATTTTCCCGGGGAGTTTCATTTTAGCCTATTTTCTGTATCCAGCCAGCTACTTCGTCGACGCTAGGATTCTTCAATTCTAATTTATATTTTTTATTCACTCCGCAAATGTCCTGATGCAGTTTCTGCGGATTTACATCTTTCATATCTGAAACCAGATTATAGCCTGCTTTCTGGATAACTGGTACCCATTCTTCAGGAACACCCAGTTCCATAAATTTTGCCGGAGCATCTTTCGGGATAACCTTTTCGGGACGCATCTGTGGGAAGAACAATACTTCCTGAATAGTGCTCTGTCCAGTCATCAACATAACCAGACGGTCCATTCCGATACCCATACCCGATGTCGGAGGCATACCGTATTCCAATGCACGAACAAAGTCCTTGTCGATAATCATTGCCTCGTCGTCTCCCTTTTCGCTCAGTCGCATCTGCTCTTTGAAACGTTCCAACTGGTCAATCGGGTCGTTCAATTCTGAATAAGCGTTACAGAGTTCCTTTCCGTTTACCATCAGCTCAAAACGTTCTGTCAGGTCCGGATTGTTACGGTGACGCTTGGTCAGCGGTGACATTTCGATAGGATAGTCGATGATGAAAGTTGGCTGGATGTAGTTGCCTTCGCAGAATTCGCCGAAGATTTCATCAATCAGCTTACCTTTACCCATGGTGTCGTCGATTTCCATGTTCAGCTTCTTGCATACTTCACGTATTTGATCTTCGTTCATGCCGGTCAGGTCATAACCCGTAAATTCTTTGATAGAGTCGAGCATGGTAACTCGTTTAAACGGAGCCTTGAAGTTGATTGTATTGTCGCCAATCTTGATTTCTGTTGTACCGTTTACATCCATACAGATCTTTTCAATCATGTTTTCAGTAAAGGTCATCATCCAGTTGTAATCCTTGTAGGCAACATAGATTTCCATACAGGTAAATTCCGGATTGTGTGTGCGGTCCATACCTTCGTTACGGAAGTTCTTTCCAATTTCGTATACACCTTCGAATCCGCCTACAATCAGACGTTTCAGGTAAAGTTCGCTGGCGATACGCATATACAATGGAATATCCAGTGCGTTATGGTGTGTAATGAACGGGCGTGCAGTTGCTCCACCTGGAATAGACTGCAGGATAGGAGTTTCTACTTCGATATAACCTTTCGAATTGAAGTACTCACGCATCGAGTTATATACTTTGGTGCGTTTCAGGAAAATATCTTTTACGCCGTCGTTGACAACCAGGTCTACATAACGCTGACGATAGCGAAGTTCGGGATCGTCGAACTTATCGTAAGCCACGCCGTCCTTATATTTTACGATAGGCAGCGGGCGGATAGATTTAGACAGGACGGTCAGTTTCTGTGCATGAATGGAAATTTCTCCCATTTGTGTACGGAATACAAAACCTTCGATGCCGATAAAGTCGCCCAAGTCGAGCAAGCGTTTGAATACTACATTATATAAATCTTTATTTTCATCCGGGCATATATCATCGCGGGTAATGTATACTTGAATACGACCTTTGGAGTCTTGTAATTCAATGAAAGAAGCCTTACCCATCACACGACGTGACATGATACGTCCTGCAACCGATACTTTGCGCGGTTCTGCCTCGTCGTCCTTGAATTCGGCTTTTATGTCAGTCGAAAATGCGTTGGTTACATACTCAGCAGCAGGGTATGGATCAATGCCCATCGCTCTCATTTCATTCAGGCTGTTACGTCTGATAATCTCCTGTTCACTTAATTCTAATACGTTCATTTGTTGATACATTAACTCAATTTTGCTACAAAAATAGCAAAGATTTTGTAAACAACATCTAAATCAGCTTACTTTTATTACCTTTGGGCCAATCGAATTTTGGAAAAGGGATGTAAAAATGAATAGACAGACAACATTTTTGAAGGTTACAATCTTGCAGACGAATATCGTCTGGGAGGATGCGGTTGCAAACCGTAAAAGCATAGAAAAGCTGATGGAAGGGCATGAAGATACGGATTTGTTTGTGCTTCCCGAGATGTTTTCTACCGGTTTCAGTATGGCTCCCATGGAAATTGCCGAAGAGGAAGGAGGGGAAACCTTACAATGGATGCGTCGGATGGCGGAAATGCATCAGTGCGCTCTTGCTGGTAGTCTTTCGGTAAAGGAGTCGGGAATGTTTTACAACCGTTTTTATTTTGTCTGTCCCGACGGGACGATACACCGTTACGATAAGCGGCATCTGTTTACTTTCGGCGGGGAAGATAAGCAGTATACTTCCGGTGGAAGGCGGGTGATTGTTTCGTATGGAGGGTTTCGTATTCTTTTGCAGATTTGTTACGACCTGCGTTTTCCCGTGTGGTCGCGTTGCCGGAACGATTATGATGTAGCGATTTATGTAGCCAACTGGCCTGTCAGCCGCCGGGAGGTATGGGATACACTGCTGCGGGCACGGGCACTCGAGAACCAGTGTTATGTGGTTGGTGTAAACCGGACCGGGCATGATCCGCAGTGTTCTTACAACGGCGGTAGCGTAATCATCAATCCTTATGGCAAGCTGATAGCGTCG
>HF993230.1:0-36186 GCA_000436795.1 Bacteroides sp. CAG:1076 | reverse complement strand
GTCGTGTGAGAATGATAAGGAAGAAACGGCAACGGCTGTACTTGCACGTGAGCCGCTGGACACGTTCCGAAAACACTTTCCAGTGCTGGGCGACGGGGATGATTTCAATCTGAGTCTTTAGGCTTTTTCAGAATTCGTGGAAACATTGATTTTCAATTGTCTGCATCTTTCGCAGAAAACCTCCCGACGTTTTTTTATTTTTTGTACAAAAAACAAAAAAGTTTGTACAAATTTTCCAGAAAGATAAGGATGTTTTCATTAAGATAAGCTGAAAAACGAATGTGCGTTTGTGAAGAACTGCATAAAAATTGTATCTTTGTACATCCTTCGTTTCAAAACAAGAAAATCAGTTTTTATGTATACAAATAAAGAAATATGGAATGTCACTTATCCGATATTCTTGGGACTTCTTGCGCAAAATGTTATCAATGTGACTGATACGGCTTTTCTGGGACATGTCGGCGAGGTGGCGCTCGGTGCAGCAGCAATGGGAGGATTATTGTATATCTGCATTTATACCGTTGCCTTCGGCTTTAGTGTCGGTTCACAAATCCTGATAGCCCGCCGCAACGGGGAGGGAAACTTTCATGCCGTGGGACCGATTATGTGGCAGGGCTCTACGTTCAGTTTCGGTATGGGCGTCGCGCTGCTGATACTGATGTCTTTATGTGCCGAGCCACTGATTCGCTTGCTGATTACTTCCGATACCATTTTCCATGCCACGTATGAGTTCTTTACCTGGCGTATCTGGGGATTTCTGTTTGCATTTGTCAACGTTATGTTCCGGGCTTTCTATATTGGGGTGACTCAGACCAAGGTGCTGACTATGAGTGCTATCGTCATGGCACTGGTCAATGTCTTTCTGGATTATGCCATGATATTCGGAGAGTTTGGCTTTCCTGAGATGGGTGTACGGGGAGCAGCGCTGGCATCGGTCATAGCAGAAGCTTCTTCCTTATTGTTTTTTATAGCTTATACCTATTGTAAAATCGACTTGAAAAAATATGGGCTGAACCGTTTCGGCCGTTTCGACTGGGACATGGTGATGCGTATCTTGCGCATTTCCTGTTTTACCATGGTGCAGTATTTTCTGGCGATGGCTATCTGGTTTGTCTTTTTTATGGCATTGGAGCGGCTCGGGCAGCGACAGCTTGCCATTGCCAACATTGTGCGCAGCGTGTATGTCGTACTTCTGATACCGGTGCAGTCGCTTTCCACTACGGCAAATACCCTGGTCAGCAACCTGATTGGTTCGGGAGGTGTTTCGGGTGTCATGACATTGCTCCACAAAATAGCCCGTATGTCGTTTCTCATCATGGTTGTCTGTGTGGTACTCTGCGTATTGTTTCCGCGAGCTATCTTGGCTGTTTATACCAATGAGGAAGCCTTGTTGCTGGAATCCGTACCGGCTTTGTATGTCGTTTGCGGAGCCATGCTGATATCTGCCGTGGCGAATATTTATTTCAACGGTATTTCGGGAACCGGTAATACGCAGGCTGCATTGGTGCTCGAAGTTGGTGTACAGGTATTTTATGCTTTGTATGTCATAGTCGTAGGGATGGTTCTGCGTGCTCCGGTCGATATTTGCTTTACTACCGAAATCATTTATTACACGTTGATGCTGACTTTCAGCGTCGTTTATCTGAAAAAAGCGAAATGGCAGAATAAAAAGATTTGATGCATCCGATTATTTTTGTAATTTTGCGCCCTAATAAAATAAGGAAATAAAAAGAAAAACTGAAAATATATGTTCGATAATTTAAGTGAAAGACTAGAGCGGTCGTTTAAGATATTGAAAGGTGAAGGAAAAATCACCGAAATCAATGTGGCCGAAACACTGAAAGATGTACGTCGTGCGTTGCTGGATGCCGATGTAAACTATAAGGTAGCCAAGAACTTTACCGATACGGTAAAAGAAAAAGCCTTGGGACAGAACGTGCTGACAGCCGTTAAGCCAAGCCAGTTGATGGTAAAAATCGTTCACGACGAGCTGACGAAACTGATGGGTGGAGATACTGCTGAAATCGAATTGAAGAATCGTCCTGCCGTTATTTTGATGTCTGGTTTGCAGGGTTCTGGTAAAACTACTTTCTCGGGCAAGCTGGCTCGTATGCTGAAAACCAAGAAAAACCGCAAGCCGTTGCTGGTAGCCTGCGACGTATACCGTCCTGCCGCTATCGAACAGTTGAAGGTGCTGGGACAGCAGATTGAGGTTCCTGTATATAGCGAACCCGACAGCAAGAACCCGGTTCAGATTGCGTTGAATGCCATTCAGGAAGCAAAGGCGAAAGGTTACGATTTGGTTATCGTCGATACTGCCGGACGTCTTGCCGTAGACGAGCAGATGATGAACGAGATTGAAGCTATCAAGAATGCCATCAATCCGGATGAAACATTGTTCGTTGTCGATGCAATGACCGGTCAGGATGCAGTCAATACAGCCCGTGAGTTCAACGAACGTCTGGATTTCAACGGCGTAGTTCTGACTAAACTCGACGGTGATACACGTGGTGGTGCTGCTCTGTCTATCCGTACCGTAGTAAACAAGCCTATCAAGTTTGTGGGAACAGGTGAAAAACTGGATGCTATCGACCAGTTCCACCCGGCTCGTATGGCAGACCGTATCCTCGGAATGGGTGATATCGTTTCGCTGGTTGAACGTGCGCAGGAGCAGTACGATGAAGAAGAGGCTAAACGTCTTCAGAAGAAGATCCAGAAGAACCAGTTCGACTTCAACGACTTCTTGACTCAGATTCATCAGATTAAGAAGATGGGTAACCTGAAAGAACTTGCTTCCATGATTCCGGGTGTGGGAAAAGCCATCAAGGATATCGATATCGACGATAATGCGTTCAAGAGTATAGAAGCAATTATTTACTCAATGACTCCGGAAGAACGTACCCGTCCTGAAATTCTGAATGGAAGCCGCCGTACACGTATCGCCAAAGGTAGTGGTACGAGCATTCAGGAAGTGAACCGCTTGCTGAAGCAGTTCGACCAGACTCGCAAGATGATGAAGATGGTTACCGGCAGCAAGATGGCGGGCATGATGCAGAAGATGAAAAAGAAATAAACCATATTGGTTAATTGATACGGGAACTGCTTCGTTGCAGGCAGGTGCCCGAAGGAAGTGGGGAGAGGGAATCGCGAGAGAAAAAGATTCTTTCTCCCCGCTTGTTTTGTATGCTTTCAGGCGAACCCGATACCCATTAGGGTAATTCTGCGACGAAGTAAGCAAGTGATAATGTGAAACATCATTTGGAAGTCTGAAAAAATCCCGCTACCTTAGGGAGGTTTTGGGTGGATACTATTTTTCGACAAGAATAAGTCTTTTAAAACTATATAGCAATGAAACGTAAGATATGGAGTTATGCCCTTGGCGCGACGATGCTCTTGTCGCTTGCCAGTTGCGGCAACAGTGCCAAGAAACAAGCAGATGAAAAAATAAGTGCAGACAGTATGAGTGTAACAAGTAGCCGGACAGGGGTGCAAGGAGATAGTCTTTTGGCAACATGCGTGCTCGATGGAGTGAAAGCAACATGGATTCGGGATAACGGTCCTGCACGGCTGATGCCCCGTACGCTTTTCCCCGATGCAAGTGACGAGCTGATAAAAAGTCTTTCGCTGGAGAACGGCATACCGGCTTCTATCAGTACCTTCTTGGTAGAAAGTGATGGTGCACGTATTCTTTTCGATACGGGAATGGGAGCTCCCGACAGTCGGTTGATGGACGGATTGCGTTCGCTGGGCGTATCTCCGGCCGATATACAGTATATTTACCTGACACATTTTCACGGTGACCACATCGGTGGAATGATGAGAAACGACAGTGTAGTATTTCCGAACGCTGAAGTATATGCTTCGAAAGCAGAATACGACGGCTGGATGAAGATGCCTGCCGACAAAAAGGAACAGGTGGTGAAGACTATGAACGCATACAAAGACCGTTTGCACCTGTTTGCTTTCGGCGATACACTGCCCGGAAAGGTCGTTGCACGCGAAGCGATAGGACATACACCGGGGCATACGGTCTATCAGGCGGGCAAGTTGCTGGTCATCGGCGACCTGATGCATGGTGCGGCCTTGCAGGCAGGACATCCGGAAATCTGTGCAACCTATGATATGGATAAGGAGAATGCGATAAAGTCCCGTAAGACCTATTTGCAGTATGCCCGTGAAAACGGACTGGTTATGGCGGGAATGCACTTGCCGGTTCCTGCTTTTATGAAATAAAACTTTTCGAGTGAAGTTCTCAGAGCTGTAAAAAAGTATATAAGATATATAAAGAACGCCCCTGTCATTTTCCGGAAGGGAATTTGATAGGGGCGTTCTATGTTTGTCTGTTAGTTGCAGATTAAATTTTGTGTTCCAGCCAGGCGTCAATCAGCTTGCGGGCGATGCTGAGTTTTTTCGGTATTTCCGGCAAATTATCCCGGCTGTAAAAGGCTCCTGCACTCAGTTCTTCATCCTGCAGCTTGATGGTTCCACTTTCGTATTCGGCATAATATCCTACCATGATGCCGCTGGGGTAGGGCCATGGCTGGCTGCCGAAATACTTCAGATTCTTTATCGTCAGTCCCGTCTCTTCCATAACTTCCCGGTAAACGCACTCTTCCAGTGTTTCTCCCGGTTCGAGAAAACCTGCTACCAGTCCTTTGAATGTACCCCGGAAGTTGCGGGCATGCACCAGCAAGATACTGTCATCTTTTTTTATAAGTACAATGACCGCAGGTGAAATGCGCGGGTAGAACTCCTGCCGGCACTCCGGACATCGTTTGGCAATGGGAGAAACTTGTATGGTCGGTACGCCACACATGGGACAATAGCGGCTGTTCTTGTCCCAGTTCAATATTTGTGATGCTTTCCCGGCACGCTTGTATTCTTCCAGCGGAAGCACATCGAACGAAGCACGCAAGTCCTTCATCATGCGTGGCGTGCTTTCATCTCCTGCCACCGGAACATGAATGGCGTATGTTTTGGCGGGATAACCGTTTATCTCGCCGATGGTATGAATTGTACTTCCAACGGGAACTTCAACCGGAGGTTCTGTTCCGTAAGGAATATGATACCCGTCTTCTTTTTTTTCTATCAAGACCTGTCCGCTATTAAAGACGAACCATCCACATGTTTGTTTTTCTGTTTCCATTAATTAAGTCCTTTCATTGTAAGCTGAATGCGCTTGCGTTCGTGGTCGATGCTGAGCACGCGCACACGTACATGCTGGTGCATGCTGACGACTGTTGTCGGATCGTTGACAAACTTGTCGGCAAGCTGGGAGATATGCACCAGTCCGTTTTCCTTGATTCCTATATCTACGAAGCACCCGAAATTGGTAATGTTATTGATGATGCCGGGCAGTTCCATGCCTTCCCGCAGGTCGTCGATGGTTTGCACGTTCTTGTCGAATTCGAAGACCTGAATCTTCTGGCGCGGGTCACGTCCCGGTTTATCCAGTTCCTGCATAATATCAGTCAGCGTAGGCAGTCCCACGGTATCGGTCACATAGTTCTTTACCTCTATGCGGCTGCGTAACTCCTTGTCCTTTATCAGGTCGGCAACGGAGCATTTCAAGTCCTTTGCCATCTTTTCTACGATAGCATAACTCTCCGGATGCACAGCCGAATTGTCGAGCGGGTTGTCAGCGTGTGGAATTCGTAAGAATCCGGCACACTGTTCAAAAGCTTTAGCGCCCATGCGCGGCACCTTCAGCAATTCCTTGCGCGAGTGGAACGCTCCGTTTTCCGTACGGTAATCTACAATGTTTTGAGCCAGTGTAGGTCCCAGTCCCGAAACATACGTCAGCAGATGCTTGCTGGCCGTATTGACGTTCACGCCGACCAGGTTCACGCAACTCTCTACTGTCTGGTCGAGCGATGCTTTCAGCTTGGTCTGATCCACATCGTGCTGGTATTGTCCCACCCCGATAGATTTGGCATCTATCTTGACCAGTTCGGCAAGCGGGTCCATCAGTCGGCGACCGATTGATACGGCTCCACGTACCGTCACATCGTATTCGGGAAACTCTTCGCGCGCAATCTTGGAAGCCGAATAGATGGAAGCACCGTCTTCGCTGACTACAAATACCTGTACTTCGCGGTCGTATCGCTGGGACGTAACGAAACGTTCGGTTTCACGACTTGCCGTGCCATTGCCGATGGCGATGGCTTCTATCTTATATTGTTCGACCAGTTTAACAAGCTTGCGCCCGGCCAGTGCCGTTTCCGATTTTGGGGGATGCGGATAAATTGCTTCATTGTGCAGCAGATTGCCCTGAGCATCCAGACAGACCACCTTGCATCCGGTACGATATCCCGGGTCGATACCCATGGTGCGCTTTTGCCCCAAAGGAGGAGCCAGCAGTAACTGCCGGAGATTTTCGGCAAAGACACGGATAGCCTCTTCGTCTGCCTTTTCCTTGCTGAGTGCGGAAAATTCTGTTTCTATCGCCGGTTTCAGCAGACGCTTATATGCATCGTTTACAGCTTCTGCCACTTGTGCGGAACATTCCCTGTTTCCGTGTACATACTGCCTTTCCAGCCGTTCGGTACAGGCTGTTTCATCATCGGGAGTGATGGATACTTTCAGGATACCTTCGGCTTCTCCACGACGGATGGCGAGCAGGCGGTGAGAGGTGCATTTCTTCAGCGGTTCACTGAAGTCGAAGTAATCGCGGTATTTCTGGGCAGCTTCTTCTTTCTCTTTGCCTTTGACTACTTTCGAGATAATCATGGCCTGACGGCTGAACTGGTTTCGTATCAGGTTGCGGGCACGTTCATCTTCGTTCACTTGCTCGGCGATGATGTCGCGTGCTCCTTTTAGTGCGTCTTCTTCGTCCTTGACTTCTCCCTTGATGAACTGACGTACCCGGGCAGACAAATTGTTTTCCCGCTGCATCAACAGCAGCATGGCGAGCGGTTCCAGTCCCTTCTGGCGTGCAGCTTCGGCACGGGTTTTCCGTTTGGGCTTGAATGGCAGGTAAATATCCTCCAGTTCCGTCGCATCCCAACAGTTGGCAATGCGTTCACGCAAGGCATCGGTTAGTTTTCCCTGCTCTTCGATAGTAGAAAGTACCGTTTCCTTTCGCTTGGCAAGTTCGCAGAGTTTTTCGTAACGCGTATGGATATCACCTATCTGTACCTCGTCGAGTCCTCCGGTCGCTTCTTTTCGGTAACGGCTTATAAAGGGTATGGTAGCACCTCCCTGAAGCAGTTTCAATGTATTTTCCACCCGATGGACAGGTAGCTTCAGGGCTGTGGCAATCATTTGGCTGAATTGTTCCATGTATACTTCTTCTAATAATGTGGCACAAATGTAATTAAAAAAAGGATTCGGGGTAAGGGGAGAATCTATTTTGAAGGTGATTTGCCGGCCCGTTTAAGCTTTATTCGGATTTGAGAGAAGTTCTTTGATTGAGAATGTTGAGGAAGAGGACAGGGAAATAGTGACTAACGCTACGTATAGGCAGGCAGTCGAACTTGGAAATTTGGTCAGTTTTAGAGATGAAATATCAAGCAGAATGATGAAGGATAAGAGGAAGGCGGTCGGACTGGAGGGAAAAGGAATTGCAAAGATTTTTGTTGGTTCAATTGGGTTCCGAAACGTAGTAATGGCACATGATACGAAGAAACGGCAAGGATATCTGCTGGTCAAACTTGTTCCCGAGACGTAGTAATGCTACGTGATAAAGAGGAACAGCAAGGATGTCTGTTGGTTAAAGTTTTGAAAATGGAGGTCGATACAATGAACTTTTAGAGGAAATCGTTTGTTGTTTTTTGCATATGAAATAATCTTTCGGTGATATATTATGTAACAACTTAAACTAATGTTATGACTTATGAATATAAAACGAAGTGTTTGTTGCCTCATTCTTTTTTCTTTTTTAGGCATATCAATAGCAATGGCGCAGGAACCGGAAAAAGAGAGGCACTGGGTATGGGAACTTTATGGGGGCGCGAACAATTATATGACATGGGAAGTGGAAACAGGTGTCGTATATAAGCCTTGGCGTTTTATTGGCGTTGGAGCAGGATTGCTTTTTACTCCACAGATAGATGATGACAATGTTTATTCGGGAGATGCAAGAGATAAAAAATTACACTGGCGGATAGAGGAGAATGACTTGGCATATCTCATGGCTTTCCGGTCGGGGATTTATTTGTATTCACCTTCTGTTTATCTGGATCATGACCGTGATGTAGCATTGTCTTTCCGCGTATCTCCCGGTATTACTGTTCCTTTGCCTCCCAATTCAAGTGCTGTTGTAAATTATGTTCCGGTGGATGCAGTTATTGATGTGCCGGTAACTTCAGGAAGGATCAGTAACTCGCAGGCAAGGGCATGTTATTATCATGTACGGTTTGCTGTGGCTCTGGAAATGGAACGTCTATCGGTATTGCTGGGATATACGACATCCGATTATGATTTGTACGGAGGAAGCCGTAACATGGTGGTGGAAGGACAGAAAATAGGATTGCCCCACAAGAAGCAGACCGGAACGTTCTTTATCGGTCTGACCTGCGACTTTTGAGCATATAAAAAGAAAACCCTGCCACGGGCCTGATGGTACGTGACAAGGTTTTCGTAATTATGGGAATTATCTGCGGTAGAAACGCAGCTCATTTTCCAACGTTTTTACTCTGTTTTGCAAGTTTTCTATTCTTTCCAGCAAGTGACGGATGGCATCGATTCCTTCTATATTGATGGACAAGTCGTAATACAGGTGAGTATATTTTTCCAGTTCATTCAACTGAGAAGCCGGAAAATAACTGGTATCATCTATCACTTCGATATCTATTAGACCGCCTTCGCCCAGCATGAGGACGAAGTCGGGTTCGATATTGCAATGTGTACAATAATCGTTTATGATGATTAAATCGTTCTGCATAGTCGTACGGTTTTAGATTATCCTTGCTGTAACTGTCGGAACAAATCTTTTTGTTTTTCCGTCAGCGTGGTAGGAATGGTTACGTGATAAGTTACAATCAGATCGCCTGTTACGCCTTCCTGCTTGTAAACAGGGAAGCCTTTTCCTTTCAGGCGCACCATCGCATCGTTTTGAGTTCCCGGACGAACTTTCAGTTTTACTTGTCCGTCCAATGTATTGACTGTAACTTCACCTCCCAGTACGGCCGTGTACAAGTCGATTGTTACATCTGTATACAAGTCATTGTCTTTCCGTTTGAATACAGGGTCATCAGGAATAACGAAAGTAATATACAAATCTCCGTCGGGGCCGCCGTTTGCTCCCTTGCCTCCATGACCTTTCAATTTAATAACTTGCCCGTTTGCTACTCCGGCCGGCACGGTAATACGCAATGTTTCACCGTTGATGCTGAACGTCTGTTTGTGCGTAGTAGCTGCTTCACGCAAAGATAGTTGCAAAGAAGCCTCGATATCTTGTCCGCGGAATCCGCCTCTTGCACTACGTCCTCTGCCAGCTCCATGTCCGAACAACTCTTCGAAGAAGTCGGAGAATCCGCTGGCGTTTCCACCAAATCCGTGCATACCTTCTCCTCCAAAGCCACTTGTAAAATGTTGTCCGTCGGTAGAATACCAATATTCTCCGCCGTTACCTCCTCCGCCTTGAGCCTGATAAGCCTGTTGTTGTGCCTCAAACTCGTCGGCGTGTTTCCAGTTTTCCCCGTAAGCATCGTATTTCTTACGCTTTTCGGGGTCGCTTAATACCTCGTTGGCTTCATTTATCTCCTGAAATTTGTCCTTAGCCGTAGGGTCGTTCGGATTCAAATCAGGATGATATTTGCGAGCCAACTTACGGAACGCTTTTTTGATTTCGTCCTGAGTTGCCGTTTTGTCAACTCCAAGAACCTTGTAATAGTCTATATAAGCCATACAGTCTGTTTTTTTATTTGTAAATAAAGCAAAGAATGTGCCACATTGTCCTTTTGTTAACAGACTTTTAACCATATTGAAAGCTATTTATTCTTTTAAGGGTTTTGCAGGTAGTCAACTTCCATTATCTTTGTGGTATTGAATTAATCATGGTATACAGTACCTGACAAATTGTCGCCTGTATGCAGTCTTATCTATTAATTTGTTATGAAATTACTGATTTGTCTGATGACGCTTTTAGGGCTTGGAAGCCTGAGCGCAGTTCATGCTTCACAAGACGGTGAGGTAACTTTGAAATTAATCGAGACCAGCGATGTGCATGGTTGTTATTTTCCTTATGATTTTATACGTAATAAGCAGACGAAGGGGAGCTTGGCCCGTGTGTCTTCGTATGTGAAAGAGCAACGGGAAAAGTATGATAACGTTATACTGA
Source organism: Bacteroides sp. CAG:1076 (assembly GCA_000436795.1). GTDB lineage: Bacteria > Bacteroidota > Bacteroidia > Bacteroidales > Bacteroidaceae > Phocaeicola. The sequence goes on along the minus strand of HF993230.1, from coordinate 25,904 downwards.
TGGACAACGGCGATATCCTTCAAGGGCAGCCGGTAGCCTATTATTATAATTATATGGATACTACATCGGAGCATGTATGTGCTGCCATGCTGAACTATATGAAATACGATGTAGGTACCATGGGAAATCATGATATAGAAACCGGACATGCCGTGTACGACCGTTGGGTACGTCAGTGCAGTTTTCCGGTACTTGGAGCTAACATTGTCGATAACAAGACCGGAAAGCCGTATTTGCCACCTTATTATATTATAGAAAAAGAAGGAGTAAAGATTGCTATATTGGGTATGATAACTCCTGCCATTCCTTCCTGGCTTCCCGAACAGTTGTGGAGCGGTCTGCATTTTGAAGATATGGAAGACTGTGCACGCAAATGGGTAAAGATTATTCGTGAAAAAGAAAATCCGGATATTTTGGTAGGCTTGTTTCATGCCGGTCCTGAGGGCAATAAGCTCGACGATGTGGTAGAAAACGGTTCCGGCAATGTGGCAAAGAATGTTCCGGGCTTCGATGTGGTATTTATGGGACACGATCATGCACGGAGGAATGAGAAAGTGACTAATGTAGAAGGAGATTCTGTTTTGTTGGTAGACCCGGTCAATATGTCAAAAGTGGTTTCGGAAGTTACTTTTACAGTAACGAAACAGGATGGAAAAGTGGTTTCCAAACAAGTGGAAGGTAAGCTGGTAAATATGGACGGATATGCGCCGGATTCGGATTTCATGAATGTATTTCAGGGAGCGTATGAGGCCACTATGGATTTCGTTTCACGAAAAATTGGACGTATCGAAGAAACCATTACAACAAAAGATGCTTATTTCGGTCCTTCGGCATTTATCGATTTGCTTCATCAGTTGCAGCTCGACATTACAGGAGCTGATGTTTCTTTTTGTGCTCCCTTGTCGTTTTCGGCCGAAATCAAGAAGGGAGATATTTATATGAGCGACATGTTCAACCTTTATAAATATGAGAACCTGCTGTATACCATGGAGCTGACAGGTAAGGAAATCAAGGGATTTCTGGAAATGTCGTATACCCTTTGGACGAACCAGATGCATTCTCCCGACGACCATCTGATGCTTTTCAATGAGGAAGACAAAGGTTTTGGGCGTTTCAAAAATCCAAGTTTTAATTTCGATTCGGCAGCAGGTATTATTTATACCGTGGACGTGACAAAGCCTCAGGGTGAAAAAATCCGGATAGAGCGCATGGCAAGCGGAGAACCTTTCGATATGAATAAGGTATATCGGGTGGCAGTCAATTCGTATCGCGGGAATGGTGGAGGCGACTTGCTGACGAAAGGTGCAGGCATTCCCAAGACGGAACTGGCAAAGCGTATTGTTTACTCTACCGACAAGGATTTACGTTTTTATCTGATGAAGCGCATTGAGGAAGTAAAGGTGCTCGATCCGAAACCTTTGAACCAGTGGAAATTTATTCCGGAAGAATGGACTATACCTGCCTCGAAAAGGGATTATGACATCCTGTTCGGCGAGAAAAAATAGAAACAGGACGTGTCCTGAAAATTGTGGGCGGAAATTAAAGAAAACGTGCCGACGTTTTACCATAAACGTCGGCACGTTTTTTTTTTATATTCGTTACCTCTTCTGTTATTGATGACATAAGACCGAGCAAAAGAAAAAATAATTCTTTTTAGTGAAAAAATCTTCATTTTCATTTTGCAAGTTGAAAGAAAACCGTAAATTTGCATCGCTTTTGACAAATAAGTCATTGCCGAAATAACTCAGTTGGTAGAGTAACTCATTCGTAATGAGTAAGTCGCGGGTTCGAGTCCCGCTTTCGGCTCATTCCCAAAGAGGTATGTTGCTATCAAGAAACATACCTCTTTTTCTTTCATATTGTTCTTTCTTGTAACTTATTAATGTAATAAATGAAAATAAAATAGCTCTTTTAACTTGCTATTTTAGCTCAACTATCCTACATTTGTGTCAAAGTATTATAAATCATCACATCTTATACAACATGAAATATCCTTTTATATCAGCAGATGAAGCTGCTGCAATCATTCACAATGGAAACACGATAGGAGTGGGAGGCTTTTCGTCTGTAGGAACACCCAAGGCGGTCCCTGCAGCATTGGCACGCTACGCCGAAAAACTACATGCAGAAGGAAAGGAGTTTAAGGTAGGTCTTATTACCGGAGGGGCTACGGGAAGTCAGGTCGATTCGGCACTGGCATTGGCACATGCTGTAGCGTTTCGTACTCCTTTTCAGTCGAACAAGGACATGCGTAATGCCATCAATAGTGGAGAAGTGCAATATTACGATGTACATCTTTCGCAGATAGGTCAGGACGTACGCTATGGTTTCCTTGGAGATGTGGATGTAGCTATTGTCGAAGCTTCCGATATAACGGAAAAAGGAGAGATTGTTCTCAGTACTTCGGTAGGTATTTCGCCTACATTGGTGAAGGTAGCCCACAAAGTCATTATAGAACTGAATGAAGCACATGCCGGCAAGCTGACCGGAATGCACGATATTTATATTCCCGATACTCCGCCATACCGCAGAGAGATTCCGATTTATCGGGTAAACGACCGGGCAGGAAGCATTACGGTACGGGTCGATCCTGAAAAAGTTGTGGGGGTAGTCTGTACCAATGAACGCGACCGGATAGCAGCTTTCACTCCACTGAACGATACTACCAGCCGCATCGGGCAGAATGTAGCCGACTTCCTTTTGAGCGAATATCAGCGAGGAGCCATACCTCGTGACTTCCTTCCTTTACAGTCGGGTGTGGGAAATATAGCCAATGCCGTACTGGGAGCACTGGGAGCCGACAGCAAGTTACCGGCCTTTTCCATGTATACCGAAGTGATTCAGAATTCGGTTATCGACTTGATGATGCAGGGACGTATCCGTTTTGTTGCCGGAAGTTCATTGACATTGTCCGATGACCGGCTGGATATGCTTTATAGTCATATCGACGAATTGCGGGAACGTATATTGTTGCGTCCGCAGGAGATTACAAACCATCCGGAAATGATTCGTCGTCTGGGTATTATTGCTGTAAATACAGCCTTGGAAGCCGATATTTTTGGCAATGTAAACAGTACGCATGTACTGGGAAGCAAGATGATGAACGGTATTGGCGGTTCGGCCGACTTTGCACGAAATGCCTACCTTTCTATATTTACTACTCCTTCCACGGCTAAGGACGGACTGATTTCGTCTATTGTTCCTCATGTGTCGCACGTCGACAGTACGGAGCACGATGTGCGGATTCTGGTAACCGAACAGGGAGTAGCCGACCTGCGTGGCAAGTCGCCTTCACAGCGGGCACGTTGCATTATTGAAAACTGTGCACATCCCGATTACAAGGAACTGCTCTGGGACTATCTGAAACTTTCGGAAGGCAAGAGCTGTCATACGCCTATGTCATTGCGGAATGCCCTGAAGATGCACATAGCCTTTGCCGAAACGGGGGATATGCGTAATACAAAATTTGAACTGTAAGCGTACGCTTGGATAAAAGAAAAACGGCATTTGTTCCTCTCAGGGGTGCAAATGCCGTTTGTTTCATATTAGAATTCGAATTTTTCCATCTTCATTTCAGCCAGTTCTTCAATCTGTGGAACCAGAGTCATAAAGTGAGGAGTGTGTTCATGAGCCGACAATGCTTCAGCATCTTTCCATGTTTCGCAAATCATCAGCACATCGTGGCGAGTTGCGCTTTCGAATACATCGTAAGCAATACAGCCCTTATCTTTTTGTGATGCAGCTACAAGTTCCTTGGCAGCAACGAGTACTGCTTCACGTTTTTCTTCTTTTACTCTAATAAAAACATTCAGTCTAATCATACGTCTTATTTTTTAGTTTGGTTAATGATACATTGAAATTACTATTTCCTTTGCGTAGAACAAACAATAAAGGGCGAAAGATTAAGTTTTTTATATATCTTAACTTTTCGCCCTTTCTGTCTTTTTCTTATGATTTTCTGATTACCATTCTACAAATTTGCCTCTGGCCTTGCGTTCTTTCAGAATAGCCGCAAGACGTTTGTTCTTCGACGAGGCAATGTATTTACGTCCGAAGATGTTTGGAATAGCAACACCCAGTGCGATACACATGATGACCAGACCGGAGTTTACACCGCTTTCGATAGCTTTCATTAGTGGAGTAACCTGATCGATAGACTGGACGTTCATGTTAATCAAGCCGAACAACATGCGGTACATCAGTACTCCCGGAATCATCGGAATAACCGAAGGAATGGTAAGTACGTGATTGGGAACATGGAACCAGTGCACGGCTTTGATAGCGATGAGGCTTACCAGTACCGAACCGGCAAACGAACCGATAACAAGACCCATATCCAGACCTATATTGTTGGTGCTCGGACCCAGATTTACGAAGTTACGTGTACATACAGCCAATATACCTCCGATGGCTACTACCCACAGCAGGTGACGCTGGATGTTGAAAATCATGGAGAATCCCATAGCCGAAATAGCGGCTGCGATGGCATATTCCCAATAGGCATGATGAGGAACCATGCTGATAGTCGGGAAGAAATCGGCGATGCTGCACAGTTTTACGGCAAATGCAATACCGAATGCCATGGCAGCTACCATCAGCAGGGTATTGACGGCACGTACGATACCTACCTGAATATAATTGTCGAGCATATCATCGACGAAATTGATCAATGGAACACCCGGTACGATAAACAAGGCACATGCCAGCAACGGATGCCACGGTGTGGTGGTCCATTCGGCGGGGAGGAACGTTGAAGCCCATGCAAGCATGGTAGCTATGAAAGCAGAAATGGCGATACCCATATAATGGTTCAAGCCCGATTCGTTACATTTCTGACGGATGCGCATGCCGATGATGGCAGCAATGGAAGCATAAAGGAACGCCATCCAGTCGCAACCGAACTGAATACAGAATCCGCCGCAGGCGAAACCTGCTCCGATGGCTACCTGGGTAGGAGTATAATTACGTTTCTTTGTACGAATCTTTTCCAGTTCTTCTTCGTACTGGTCGAGTGTGTAGTCTTGCTCTATTGCTTTCCATGAGAGTTTGCTGACTTCGGAAATGGCAGTCATGTTTACGCCGTGTCCTTCAATGCGCTGAAATTTCGTAAACGAATAATCGCCGTCACTTACATTTACCATCAGCATGGTAAAACTAACATTAATGTGCAACTTTTCTTCGGGGATACCTAAGTAAGCTGCTGTACGCTTCATGTTTCTCACAATTCGATTGGTATCGGCCAGACTTTCTACCAATAGTTTTCCTGTACGAAGCAATAGATCAACGCGTCGGTGCAACTGCTGATCGTGAATCTTTACAGTAGTTTCTAATTGTTCCTCTAATATCATTTTGTTTAAAGATTATTTTCGGCTGCAAAGTTAGCAAATATTTTATTCAGACATGAGGTTTCTGCTTCCGAAAGTGCTAAAAAAGATGGAAGAAAGCCCATGGAATCTTAGAGAGTTTTTGTACAAAAAAAATCTGAATTTGTACAAATTTCATAAAAGTTTGTACAAAAATCAGATGTTTCTTCAAGAGGTCTTGGAGAAAACGTGCCCGATTTCTCCGGAAAAGTCAAGGCGATTTATGAAGTTCATCGTCGGGAGTGGGGTGAAAGTGTCGGGAAGTGGGGAATGAAAAAGCCGTCCGGTTGGGGATAATTTCCACAAAATGTCAGAAAAATCCTCAACATCTGTTTAACAAATGGGGGCTTCAGCCTCTGATTTTCAATAAATAAAAATATTTTCGTATCTTTGGCACAACTATTGCCCTCGTCTTTATGGCATCTAATAACAAAAACCCAAAAAAAAGTATGAAACGTTTTTTGACAAGGAAAGAATTAAAGTTAAAGAAGAAGCAGACCATTTATGCTGCAATCGGCATCATCGTTATCATTGCTCTCTATTTGTTTCTCACGCGGGAAAAGCATGTGGAACCCGAAGCCCCGATAGTTAGCGTGGCTCCCGTTCAACAACAGGACGTAGAACTGTATGGTGAATATGTAGGACGTATTCGTGCACAGCAGTTCGTGGAGGTGCGTGCGCGTGTAGAAGGTTTCCTTGAACAAATGTTGTTTGCCGAGGGTACTTATGTGAAAAGAAATCAGGTATTGTTTGTTATCAATCAGGATCAGTATCGTGCCAAGGCTGACAAGGTACGGGCTCAGTTGAAAAAGGATGAGGCGCAGGCACGTAAGGCAGAACGCGATCTGGAACGTATTCGCCCGCTGTACCAGCAGAATGCAGCCAGCCAGCTCGACCTTGACAATGCTGTTGCTGCTTACGAAACAGCTGTGGCAAGTGTGGGGATGAGTAAGGCGGATCTTGATCAGGCAGAACAGGAACTTGGATATACGGTTGTGCGTTCTCCTATCTCAGGACAGATTAGTGAGCGTCATGTCGACCTGGGTACATTGGTAGGAGGAAGCGGAAAGTCGCTTCTGGCTACTATCGTAAAGAGTGACACGGTGCTGGTAGACTTCAGCATGACGGCACTCGATTATCTGAAAAGTAAGGAACGTAACGTAACACTGGGACAGAAGGATTCTACCCGTTCATGGCAGCCTACGGTAACTATTACCCTGCCCGACAACAGTGTATACGAGCAGAAAGGTCTGGTAGACTTTGCCGAACCTCAGGTAAATCCGAAAACCGGAACTTTTTCCGTTCGTGCGGAAATGGCAAATCCTGAGCATGTCCTTCTTCCGGGACAGTTTACGAAGGTGAAACTGTTGCTGGATGTACGTGAAAATGCTACAGTCGTTCCGCAGAAGTCGCTGATTATAGAAAAAGGTGGAGCTTATGTTTTCGTGATGCGCCGTGATTCGACGGTAGAAAAACGCTTCATCGAACTGGGACCGGAATTCCAGAATAACATGGTAGTAGAGCGCGGACTTGCTCCGGGTGAGATGATTGTAACCGAGGGTTATCATAAACTTGCTCCGGGTATGAAGGTACGAGTAGGTGAGGCTCCGAAGCCTCAGGCAGAAGAGAAAAAAGAGGATTAACCAAGCAACCCATTAAACTTTACGATTCATGAAAGTGAGTTTCTTTATCGACAGGCCGGTGTTTTCGGCTGTCATCTCCATATTAATTGTCATAGTCGGTATCATCGGACTCCAAATGTTGCCGATTGACCAATATCCCCAAATCACTCCTCCGGTAGTGAAAATCAGTGCTTCCTATCCGGGTGCAAGTGCCGTTACAGTGTCGCAGGCAGTTGCTACGCCGATTGAGCAGGAACTTAACGGTACGCCGGGTATGCTTTACATGGAGTCGAACAGTTCCAATTCGGGAGGCTTTTCGGCTACTGTTACATTCGATATCTCGGCCGATCCGGATTTGGCTGCCGTAGAAATACAGAACCGTATCAAGCTGGCGGAATCGAGCCTTCCTGCCGAAGTTATCCAGAACGGTATTTCGGTGGAAAAACAGGCTGCCAGTCAGTTGATGACTATCTGTCTGCGTTCGGACGACCCGAAGTTTGACGAAATCTATTTGAGTAACTTTGCAACAATCAATGTGCTCGACCTGCTTCGCCGTGTACCGGGTGTAGGACGTGTGTCGAACATTGGTAGCCGTTATTATGCCATGCAGATATGGGTGGACCCGGCTAAGCTGGCAAATTTCGGCTTGACGGTACAGGATGTTCAGAATGCGCTGAAGGATCAGAACCGTGAATCGGCAGCGGGTGTGCTGGGACAGCAGCCTGTAAGCGGACTGGATATAACTATTCCTATTACGGCTCAGGGACGTCTTTCTACCGTGGGACAGTTTGAAGAAATCGTGCTTCGTGCCAATGCCGACGGTTCGCTTATCCGTATGCGTGATGTGGCACGTGTATCGCTCGAAGCATCTTCGTATAATACGGAGAGTGGTATCAACGGAGGCAATGCGGCTGTACTGGGTATCTATATGCTTCCCGGTGCCAATGCCATGGACGTGGCCGAAAAGGTTAAGGAAACCATGGAGGAAATCAGCAAGAATTTTCCTGAAGGATTACAGTATGAAATTCCGTTCGATATTACAACCTATATATCAGAATCTATTCATGAGGTATACAAAACCCTGTTCGAGGCACTGGTGCTGGTGATTATTGTGGTTTTCCTTTCGCTGCAGAGCTGGCGTGCTACACTTATTCCTATTGTGGCCGTACCGATTTCGCTGATCGGAACCTTCGGGTTCATGCTTATATTTGGCTTTTCGCTGAACATGCTTACCTTGCTGGGATTGATTCTTGCTATCGGTATCGTGGTGGACGATGCCATTGTTGTGGTGGAGAACGTGGAGCGTATTATGGAAGAGGAGAAGCTTAGTCCGTATGAAGCTACCAAGAAGGCAATGGACGGATTGGCTGGAGCTTTGATTGCCACTTCGCTGGTGCTTGCCGCTGTATTTGTTCCGGTAAGCTTCTTGTCGGGCATTACGGGACAGTTGTACCGTCAGTTTAGTGTGACGATTGCCGTTTCCGTTATCCTTTCTACAGTTGTAGCATTGACGTTGAGCCCGGTTATGTGTTCACTCATTCTGAAGCCAACTGATCCGGACAAGCCCAAGAACCGTGTCTTTACGTTCATTAATAAATGGCTCGCTATCGGAAACAATAAATATGTAGCCGGCATCAAGCGGGTGATAAAGCATCCGCGCCGTGTGATTGTCGGATTCGGTATAGTGATTATTTGTATATTTGTTTTCCACCGACTGGTTCCTACCAGCTTCCTCCCGACTGAGGATCAGGGATTCTTTACCGTGGAGCTTGAGTTGCCGGAAGGTACTACGCTGGAGAGAACTCGCGCGGTAACCGACAGAGCGATTGCTTTCCTGATGAAAGACCCGTCGGTAGAATATGTGCAAAACGTTACAGGTAGCAGTCCACGTGTGGGAACCAGTCAGGCACGAAGCCAGTTGACGGTGATTCTGAAGGAGTGGAAAGAACGTGATGATACGACTATCGGACAAATCATGCAGGATGTGCAGGATGAGCTGAAGGAATATCCGGAATGTAAGGTCTACCTTTCTACGCCGCCTGTCATACCGGGACTTGGAACTTCGGGTGGTTTCGAAATGCAGTTGGAGGCTCGTGGTGATGCGACCTACGACGATCTGGTTCGTGCTACCGATACTTTAATGTATTACGCATCGCAGCGAAAGGAGTTTAGTGGACTTTCTTCTTCTTTGCAGGCAGAGATTCCGCAGTTGTATTTCGATGTCGACCGTGATAAGGTAAAGTTGTCTGGAGTACCTATGGCTGATGTGTTCTCTACGATGAAGGCTTATACGGGTTCGGTATACGTGAACGACTTCAATATGTTCAATCGTATTTACCGTGTATATATACAGGCAGAGGCGCCTTACCGTGAGCATCGTGACAATATCGGTCTGTACTTTGTCCGTGGAAGCGACGGTGATATGATTCCGCTGACTTCACTGGGTACGACTGATTATACGACAGGACCGGGTAGTATCAAGCGTTTCAACATGTTTAATACGTCAATTATTCGTGGTACAGCCGCGAACGGAGCCAGCTCCGGTCAGGTAATGGAGATTCTGGAACAGATAGCCCGTGAGAAACTTCCAAGTAATATTGGAGTAGAATGGAGCGGTCTTTCTTATCAGGAAAAGCAGGCAGGCGGTCAGACGGGAGCCATCATCGCATTGGTATTCTTGTTTGTATTCCTCTTTCTTGCTGCGCTCTATGAAAGCTGGACTATACCTATCGCCGTTTTGATCTCACTTCCGGTTGCAGTGCTCGGGGCGTATGCCGGAGTTGCCTTGTGCGGACTGGAGAATGATACTTATTTCCAGATTGGTTTGGTTATGCTGATTGGTCTGGCTGCCAAGAATGCCATTCTGATTGTTGAGTTTGCCAAAGAAGAAGTCGACAAAGGAAAGGATCTGATCGAGTCGGCATTGCACGCAGCACATCTGCGTTTCCGTCCTATTTTGATGACTTCACTGGCGTTCATCTTGGGTATGGTTCCTATGGTTATTGCTACCGGACCGGGTTCGGCAAGCCGTCAGGCTATCGGAACAGGTGTATTCTTTGGTATGATAGTAGCCGTTACGGTAGGAATTTTGCTTGTACCTTTCTTCTTCGTTATGATTTATAAGGCGAAAAACAAGCTGAAAACAAAAAGAGCTCATAAATAAAACCTGAAACGTATGAAACGAACTAAATATACTTATCGCTTTTTATTGATGCTGGCGGCTGTGCTTCTGTTGGGAAGCTGCCAGCTGGGCAAACATTATACCCGTCCGAAACTGGACCTGCCCGATACGCTCGACAGTATGAGCGTGGACACAGTTTCTCTCGGCGACTACCCGTGGGAACAGCTTTATACTGATACAACTCTGCAGGGGCTGATACGGAAAACTTTGGCTTATAATAAGGATATGCTGATAGCTGCAGCACGTGTCAAGGAGTTGGCCGCAATGAAACGCATCGATTATGCAAACATGTTTCCATCGGTCAACCTGAAAGTTTATGCCGAACGCGAAAGAGAAAATTATGGAGGGAACAATCTTAAACAAGATGATGAGTTCGATATAAAAGGAGGAATCTCTTGGGAACTCGACCTTTGGGGAAATCTTCGGTGGGCACGCGATAAGAGTCTTGCTGAATTTATGGGGTCTATCGAAAACCAGCGGGCGCTTCGCATGAGTCTTGTTGCGCAGGTTGCACAGGCTTATTTTGAACTTGTGGCACTGGATAACGAGTTGGCTATCGTACAAAAGACAGTCGATGCGCGTCGGGAAAGCCTGCATCTTGCACGAGTTCGTTACGAAGGTGGATTAACTTCGGAAACGGCTTTTCGTCAGGCACAGGTAGAGTTGGCCCGAACAGCTACATTGGTTCCCGATTTGGAACGTAAGATTGCCTTGAAAGAAAATGACATTGCTTTTCTGAGCGGGGAATATCCGCATCATATCAAACGTTCGGTACTGCCGGAAGATGTAATGTTTTCTGCGGGCTTACCTGTAGGATTACCCTCTGCCTTGCTGGAACGTCGTCCGGATATTCGTCAGGCAGAGCAGGCACTTATTGCAGCTAATGCAGCGGTAGGGGTGGCGTATACCAATCTGTTTCCCCGCCTTACTTTGACTGCCAGCTATGGAGCGGAAAGTGACCTCTTAAGCGAACTGCTTAAATCTCCCCATCAGCTTTTTGCAGCTAATCTGTTGCAGCCTATTTTTGCTATGGGAAAGAACCGGGCTATGCTGAAAGCTAAGAAAGCAGCGTGCGAGCAGGCAGCCTACGCTTACGAAAAAGCAGTACTGAATGCCTTTAAGGATGCATATAATGCCATTGCTGAATTTAATAAGGTAAAGGAAATCTATGAAACCCGTCTGCGACTGGAACAGGCTTCCAAGAGCACGCTCGACTTGGCACAGTTGCAATACTTGAATGGAGTTATAGGTTATATGGATTTGCTGGATGCGCAACGTGGTTATCTGGATGCTCAGATCGGTTTGAGCAATGCGGTGCGCGACAAGCAGATTAGTATGGTAAATCTTTATAAAGCGCTGGGAGGAGGCTGGAAAGAATAGGTTTTTGTCCGGCTTCTTAAAAAGTTAGAGATTATTTTATTGAAACATGTTCGAAATATGCTAATAAATCTTTATCTTTGCATCCCGAATTGTAATGTGCTCTAATGTGTGATTTGGTAAAACAGATAAAGAAAAAAGGGTATGCTCCGGATTCGAGATGGCAGAGTTTGCCTCATGGAGAGTTGGAAAACAGAGGTCTTTTCGGAATTTTGTTTTCCTCGAAGTTTTTCTTTTTTCTGGATGCTGTGTTTTTGGGCACTGCTCATTCTTGTTGTTTCTTTTATAAGAATTTAGTCGAATGTAAGAATAATAAAAATACCTGGAATTACTCTTTTCAGTAGGTCCAGGTATTTTTGTATATATGGAGTAGCCAACTAAACGATACGAAATAATATGGAACCGCTAAAGCATGAATGTGGAGTAGCGATGATTCGCTTGCTGAAACCACTTGAATATTATCAGGAAAAGTATGGTACGTGGATGTACGGGCTTAACAAGCTGTATTTGCTGATGGAAAAACAGCATAACCGTGGTCAGGAAGCCGCGGGTCTGGCGTGTGTCAAGCTTCAGGCAGATCCCGGAGAAGAATATATGTTTCGAGAGAGAGGACTGGGAGCCGGAGCTATAACCGAGATATTCGGCACAGTACACAGCTATTTTAAAGACCTTACTCCCGAGCAGCTTCATGATGCTGAATATGCGAAAAAATGCTTGCCTTTTGCCGGAGAACTGTACATGGGACATTTGCGTTATTCTACAACGGGCAAGAGTGGTATTTCGTATGTGCACCCTTTCTTGCGCCGCAATAACTGGCGTGCTAAAAATCTGGCTTTGTGCGGAAACTTTAACTTGACGAATGTAGACGAAATCTTTGCTGATATTACGGCATTCGGACAGCATCCACGTAAATATGCTGATACGTATATCATGCTGGAACAGGTAGGACATCGCCTGGACCGTGAAGTGGAACGCCTTTACAATGAATGTAAGGCTGAAGGATTGGAGGGCATGGATATTACACATGCTATCGAAGACCGCATTGATTTGACTAACGTGTTGAAAACATCCAGCCCGAAATGGGACGGAGGTTATGTTATCTGCGGACTGACTGGTAGTGGCGAAAGTTTTGCCGTACGCGATCCTTGGGGTATCCGTCCGGGATTCTGGTATATGGATGACGAAATTATGGTATTGGCATCCGAGCGTCCGGTTATACAAACAGCACTGAATGTTCCTGCCGATAGTATCAATGAGTTGCTTCCGGGACAAGCTATTTTGGTTAACAAAAAAGGCGAAATGCGTCTGGCTCAAATCAATGAACCGAAAGAAAAGAAAGCTTGTTCATTCGAACGTATTTACTTCAGCCGCGGTAGTGATATGGATATTTACCGTGAACGTAAGCTGCTGGGTAAAAAGTTGGTTAATCCTATTTTGAAAGCAATCGATAATGATGTGGTACATACTGTATTCTCATTTATACCAAATACGGCAGAAGTCGCTTTTTACGGTATGTTGGAAGGATTCGACAACTACCTGAACGAGCTGAAAGTTCAGCGTATCGAAGCTTTAGGACATAAGCCCAGTCATACAGAGCTGGAGCAAATCTTGTCGCAGCGTATTCGTAGTGAGAAAGTAGCTATCAAGGATATTAAGTTGCGTACCTTCATTGCAGAAGGTAACACACGTAACGACCTTGCTGCCCATGTATATGATATAACTTACGGAAGCCTGATACCTTACGAAGATAATCTGGTTATTATAGATGATAGTATTGTACGAGGCACTACGCTGAAGCAGAGTATCATCAGCATACTCGACCGTCTGCATCCAAAGAAGATTGTCATTGTATCTTCTTCGCCGCAGGTGCGTTATCCTGATTATTATGGTATCGATATGGCAAGTATGGAACAGTTCATTGCCTTTAAGGCAGCTATTGCCTTGCTTGAGGAAAGAGGTATGCAAAATGTAATAGAAGAAGCATATCGCAAGTCGAAAGCTCAGGTCGGACTGCCCAAAGAAGAAATGGTAAACTACGTGAAAGAAATCTATGCTCCTTTTACTGACGAAGAAATTTCTGCCAAGATGGTAGAGCTGCTTACTCCGACTGGTACTCAGGCAAAGGTGGAAATTGTATATCAGACGCTGGAAGGATTGCATGAAGCTTGTCCGGCACATCAGGGAGACTGGTACTTTAGTGGCAACTATCCTACGCCGGGTGGTGTAAAACTGGTGAATCAGGCATTCATCAATTACGTAGAAGAAATATATCAGTTTTGATGTGTGAGGAACACGTCTGCCTTCTGAAGAATTTTGGAACGAAAGAAAAACAATATTAAAGAAAACGATACAGATAGAAAATGAGAAATGTTACATTAATCCTCGACGACGGGAGCCGCTTTCATGGCAAGTCGTTCGGTTATGAGAAGCCGGTAGCCGGTGAAGTTGTGTTCAACACCGCAATGACCGGTTATCCAGAAAGCTTGACCGATCCTTCGTATGCTGGCCAGTTGATGACGCTGACATATCCGCTGGTGGGCAACTATGGTGTACCTCCTTTTACAATCGAAGCCAACGGGCTGCCTACTTTTATGGAAAGTGAGAAGATTCATGCCGAAGCGATTATTGTGAGCGACTACAGCGAGAAATATTCTCACTGGAATGCTGTGGAGAGCTTGGGCGACTGGCTGAAGCGTGAACACATACCGGGCATTACAGGCATCGATACACGTGAGCTGACCAAAGTACTGCGTGAGCACGGTGTAATGATGGGAAAGATCGTTTTCGATGACGAACCTGACAACATTCCCGAAGCAACTTATGCTGGTGTGAACTATGTAGACAAGGTTTCATGCAAGGAAGTTATCCGTTATAACGAAGGTGCAGGCAAGAAAAAGGTAGTACTTGTGGACTGTGGTGTGAAATCGAATATCATCCGCTGTCTGCTGAAACGTGACGTGGAAATTATCCGTGTACCTTGGAACTATGACTTCAATTCGCTGGAATTCGATGGATTATTCATTTCGAATGGTCCGGGCGACCCTGATACTTGCGATGCTGCTGTGCAGAATATTCGCAAGGCTATGCAGAACGAAAAGTTGCCTATCTTCGGAATCTGTATGGGTAACCAGTTGCTTTCGAAGGCAGGAGGAGCAAAAATTTACAAACTGAAATACGGTCACCGCAGTCATAACCAGCCGGTTCGTATGGTAGGAACAGACAAATGTTTCATTACTTCGCAGAATCATGGTTATGCCGTAGACAATAATACATTGGGAGCCGACTGGGAACCTTTGTTCATCAACATGAATGACGGTTCGAACGAAGGAATCCGCCATAAGAAGAATCCTTGGTTCTCGGCACAGTTCCACCCCGAAGCTGCCAGCGGTCCTACCGATACAGAATTCCTGTTCGACGAGTTTGTAAAGTTGCTGTAATCCATTAAAACAAAGAAAACAATGAAAGAAAATATAAAGAAAGTATTATTGTTAGGTTCCGGAGCTTTGAAGATCGGTGAAGCCGGTGAGTTCGACTACTCAGGTTCGCAGGCACTCAAGGCATTGAAGGAAGAAGGTATTGAAACAATTCTGATTAACCCGAACATTGCTACCGTACAGACTTCGGAAGGCGTGGCAGACAAAATTTATTTCTTGCCTGTAACTCCTTACTTCGTAGAAAAGGTGATAGCTAAGGAACGTCCCGATGGCGTATTACTGTCGTTCGGTGGTCAGACTGCATTGAACTGCGGTGTAGCTCTTTACAAGGCAGGAATATTCGAAAAATACGATGCACGTGTACTCGGTACTCCGGTACAGGCTATCATGGATACCGAAGACCGTGAGCTGTTCGTTCAGAAACTGGATGAGATTAATGTAAAGACGATCAAGAGTGAAGCGGTAGAAAACATCGAAGATGCCCGCCGTGCTGCCAAGGAACTGGGTTATCCGGTCATTATCCGTGCAGCATACGCACTGGGAGGTCTGGGTTCTGGTTTCTGCGACAACGAAGAAGAACTGAACGTTCTGGCTGAAAAAGCATTCTCTTTCTCTCCGCAGGTTTTGGTAGAAAAGAGCTTGAAAGGCTGGAAGGAAGTGGAATACGAGGTTGTACGCGACCGCTTCGATAACTGTATCACGGTATGTAACATGGAAAACTTCGACCCGCTGGGTATCCATACCGGTGAGTCTATCGTAATAGCTCCTTCGCAGACACTGACAAACAGCGAGTATCACAAGTTGCGTGAACTGGCTATCCGCATCATCCGTCATATCGGTATCGTTGGAGAATGTAACGTACAGTATGCATTCGACCCCGAATCGGAAGACTATCGTGTCATCGAAGTAAACGCTCGTTTGAGCCGTTCTTCTGCCTTGGCATCCAAAGCTACCGGTTATCCGCTGGCTTTCGTAGCAGCTAAATTAGGTCTGGGTTACGGTTTGTTCGATTTGAAGAACTCGGTTACCAAAACAACTTCTGCGTTCTTCGAGCCGGCACTGGACTATGTAGTATGTAAGATTCCTCGCTGGGACTTGGGTAAATTCCACGGAGTAGACCGTGAACTGGGTTCAAGCATGAAGTCTGTAGGTGAAGTGATGGCTATCGGCCGTACATTCGAAGAAGCTATTCAGAAAGGTCTTCGTATGATCGGTCAGGGAATGCACGGATTTGTAGAAAACAAAGAACTGCAGATTGCCGACATCGACAAGGCTTTGCGTGAGCCGACCGACAAGCGTATCTTCGTCATCTCGAAGGCAATGCGTGCCGGATATACTGTTGATCAGATTCACGAACTGACAAAGATAGACAAATGGTTCCTCGACAAGCTGATGAACATCATGCAGACTTCGAAGGAACTTCACGAATGGGGCAACAACCACAAACTGTTGGCACAGCTTCCGAACGAATTGCTGTACAAGGCAAAACGTCAGGGATTCTCCGATTTTCAGGTAGCACGTGCCATCGGTTACGAAGGAGAAATGGAAGATGCCATCATCGACATACGTAACCACCGTAAGAGTGTAGGTATCGTGCCGGTCGTTAAGCAGATTGATACGCTGGCTGCCGAATATCCTGCACAGACAAACTATCTGTATCTGACTTACAGTGGTGTGGCAAACGACGTACATTATCTGGGCGACCACAAGAGTATTGTTGTTCTGGGTTCGGGTGCTTACCGTATCGGATCGTCAGTAGAATTTGACTGGTGTGGCGTTCAGGCACTGAATACCATCCGCAAGGAAGGATACCGTTCGGTTATGATTAACTATAACCCGGAAACAGTTTCTACCGACTACGATATGTGCGACCGTCTGTACTTCGACGAATTGACTTTCGAACGTGTGATGGATATCCTCGACTTGGAAAATCCGCACGGAGTCATCGTATCAACTGGTGGACAGATTCCAAACAACCTGGCACTCCGTCTGGATGCACAGCATATCAATATCTTGGGAACCTCTGCAAAGAGCATCGACAACGCAGAAGACCGCGACAAGTTCTCGGCTATGCTCGACCGCATCGGCGTAGACCAGCCTGAATGGAGCGCACTGACTTCGATGGAAGATATCAACGCCTTCATCAAGAAAGTTGGATTCCCGGTACTGGTTCGTCCGTCGTACGTACTTTCAGGAGCAGCCATGAACGTATGTTCTAACCAGGAAGAGCTGGAACGCTTCCTGCAACTGGCAGCCAATGTATCGAAGAAACACCCGGTTGTAGTAAGCCAGTTCATCGAACATGCCAAGGAAGTAGAAATGGATGCCGTAGCACAGAACGGTGAAATCGTGGTATACGCCATCAGCGAACACATCGAGTTTGCCGGAGTACACTCAGGAGATGCTACCATTCAGTTCCCGCCGCAGAAGCTGTATGTAGAAACTGTTCGCCGCATCAAGCGCATTTCTCGTCAGATTGCCAAAGAACTGAATATTTCCGGTCCGTTCAATATCCAGTTCCTTGCCCGTGAAAACGACATCAAGGTAATCGAATGTAACCTGCGTGCCAGCCGTTCATTCCCGTTCGTAAGCAAGGTGCTGAAGATAAACTTCATCGAACTTGCAACAAAGGTTATGCTCGGTCTGCCAGTAGAAAAACCGAACAAGAACCTGTTCGAACTCGATTACGTAGGAATCAAGGCAAGTCAGTTCTCGTTCAACCGCTTGCAGAAAGCCGACCCTGTACTGGGAGTCGACATGGCTTCTACCGGAGAGGTAGGATGTATCGGCGAAGATACTTCGTGTGCCGTATTGAAGTCAATGCTTTCGGTAGGTTACCGCATTCCGGAAAAGAATATCCTGATGTCGACCGGAACTCCGAAACAGAAGGTAGAAATGCTGAAAGCTGCTCAGGAACTGAAAGCAAAAGGCTACAACATCTTTGCAACCGGCGGAACATCGAAGTTCCTGACCGAGAACGGCATCGAGAATACCCGTGTATACTGGCCGAGCGAAGAAGGACATCCACAGGCATTGGAAATGCTCCACAAGAAAGAAATCGACATGGTAGTAAACATCCCGCGTGACCTTTCTGCCGGAGAACTGGACAATGGTTACAAGATTCGTCGTGCAGCCATCGACCTGAACATTCCGTTGATTACCAATGCTCGTCTGGCAAGTGCCTTTATCCATGCATTCTGCACTATGACCATCGACGATATAGCTATCAAGAGCTGGGACGAATATAAATAATCCCCTCTCTCGGTAGAATAGATATTACTTAAACGCCGCTTCGGAAAAAGCATATTTCCGGAGTGGCGTTTTTGATTTCTGAAGGCTGTTTCCCCTTGTCCGGAAGCAGCCTTCTGTTGTTTCTTTACTTATTTTTGTGACAGACATGTAAGTATCTTCCCGAAAGTGCGACTAACGAGGGTAAAGAAACATGTAGAACAATATGCTGTATGAATAAAACACTGCAACAAGAAAAAGACTTTCTCCTGCTGATAGAATCGCACAAGCGAGTCATTTACAAAGTCTGTTACATGTATGCAACCGACAAGGAGCAATTGGACGATTTGTATCAGGAGATAGTAATGAACCTCTGGCGCGCTTATCCTTCGTTTCGCGGCGAGAGCTCTGCCGCAACATGGGTATACCGCATCAGCCTGAATACGTGTATTTCGTATCGCCGGAAGTCGAAACACCAGATTCAGGCAGTCACCCTTCCGGTCGATTTTGAAGCATTCGATGACGATGACGGCGTCAAGACATCACAACTGCGTGAACTGTACCGGCTGATACACGCACTCAGTCCGCTGGAAAGGGCACTCATCCTGCTCTGGCTGGAGGAAAGAAGCTACGACGAAATAGCCCGGATAATGGGTATTTCAAAGAATAATGTCGGCGTCCGTCTGAACCGCATCCGGGAAAAACTGAAAGACATGTCGAACCAATAAATCTCAGCTTATGGAACTTGAAGAACTGAAAAATCAATGGAACCTGCTCAGTGAGCAATTGAAGAAGAACGAAATAGTCAATCATGCAGTCATAAAACGAATGATAGAGAAGCGTACTCTGAGTGCCCGCGACCGTCTGATAGGAGCGAATGCGATAGCTGTTTTCATCCTTGCAGGCATGCTAATCCTGTTTCCGCTTGCTGCGGCACGGGTAACCATCCGGCAGGAACTTCTCTGGATATTTTACATTGTGTTTCCACTTCTTATTTTATATTCGTTTTGGAACATACACATTTTGTATAAATTCAATCTTGCCACCCGGACACTTCTTGAACTTCATCGCTGGATTCTCGCTTATAAACGCAGGCTCCGGATAGAAATCTGGTGTACTCCTTTCCTTGTAATAGGGCTTTTTAGTTCTGTCTTTCTGATTCATCACCATTACCGCAGTACACTCATGGTGGTGTTCGATATCCTGATGCTCGTCGTGAGTGTCATGGCGGGTTATATATGCTATCGTTACATAGACAAACGTTCGGTAGACGAGATAGAGCAGGGAATGAAAGACTTGCAGGACTTGGAGTAAGTTTGGTGGGTAGTAAGGCAGAAGCATGGAATGTTGGGTAAAAATATACCGGCATCAGTCCGATGCTTCTGCTGTTTTTTGTGGAAAACAAGGTGAAATCTTGCTGTAAGTTTGTACAAACTTTTTTGGAATTTGTACAAAAAACAAAATGATTTGTACAAAATCTGTTTGATGGGTGCAGAAGAATTTGGAAGGAGATAAAGAGGAATTGATAGAGATTACTTCGGGTTAGTGAGAAAGATTGTAGATACCATAAAAAAGAAAGCGACCTTCGTAAAAAGACCGCTTTAAATGTTTCCACAACGGAATAATCCTTATTGTGACTTGCTTCAATTTAGTTGTTCCAAATGTAGAGAATATTTTTGATATAAAAAAGATTTTTTAATTCATTTTCTCTATCTTTGAAAAAAAGGAAAAAGAAAATCTATCATGAAAAAGATATTAGGCTTAGATTTGGGAACGAACAGTGTAGGCTGGGCTGTAATAAATTCGGTTGTAAATGACGAAGGCAAGGAACAACTTGTAAACATATCATCTTGCGGCAGCAGAATCATTCCAATGGATGCTGCTACATTAGGAGATTTTGATAAAGGTAATTCTAAATCTCCAGTAGCGGAGCGAACCCGGTTGCGGGGAGTACGTCGTCTGCTGGAGCGTAGTTTACTGCGCCGAGAGCGTTTGCATCGAGTTTTATCTGTTATGGGATTTTTGCCGGAGCATTATGCTGCTCAATTAGACCGATACGGTAAGTTTTTACCAGAAACAGAACCCAAACTGGCTTGGTATAAAGATGAAACGGGTAAATATAGATTTCTGTTTCAGGACTCTTTCAATGAGATGCTGGAAGACTTTCACGAGCATCATCCCGAACTGGTAGCAGAAGGGAAAAAGATACATTACGACTGGACAATCTATTATCTTCGGAAAAAAGCTCTTTCTCAGAAAATAACCAAAGAAGAACTTGCCTGGATATTGCTCAATTTCAATCAGAAGCGAGGATATTATCAGTTAAGAGGAGAGGAAGAACAGGAAGATAATAAAAAATCAGTAGAATATTATGCACTGAAAGTTGTTGCGGTAGAAGATTCCGGAGATCGGAAAGGAAAAGATATCTGGTATAATGTCAAGTTGGAAAATGGCTGGGTATACCGGAGAGCCAGCGGTGTTCCCTTAGACTGGGTAGGTAAGGTAAAAGAATTTATCGTTACAACAGATTTGGACGAAAAGGGAAATCCTAAAAAAGATAAAGACGGCAATGTAAAACGTTCTTTCCGGGCACCTAAGGAAGATGACTGGGGATTGTTGAAAACAAGGACGCAGGCACAGATTGACGAAAGTGGTCAGACGGTGGGTACATATATTTACGAGTCACTACTTCGCATGCCTGATCAGAAAATAAGGGGGAAGTTGGTTCGAACGATAGAACGTAAATATTATAAAGATGAACTTCGTAAAATCTTGATCAAGCAATCGGAGTTTCATACAGCTTTACAAGATCACAATTTGCTGCTTGCTTGCATCGAGGAACTATATCCTAACAACGAAGCTCACCGCCGGTTACTGTCTACCTCCGATTTTACTTATTTCTTGGTGGAAGATATATTGTTTTACCAGCGTCCGCTTAAAAGTCAGAAGGGACAGATTGACGATTGTCCGTACGAATCGCATGTCTATCGGGATAAAAAAGATGGCAGTTTACAGCATGTTCCGTTGAAGTGCGTGTCTAAATCGCATCCGTTGTTTCAGGAATTCCGCTTATGGCACTTCCTTTCTTTCCTGCGTATTTATCAACGTGAAAGAATGATAGACGGCTCTCTTAAACTGGATGTAGATGTGACGAATGAATTTTTGCAGAACGAAGATGACTATGTGAAACTATTCGACTGGCTGAATGAACGGAAAGAGATAGATCAAAAAACAATTTTAGCTTACAAACCTTTTGGCTTGAAGAAAAACGAGCAGTCCAAATATCGCTGGAATTATGTAGAAGACAAGAGTTATCCGTGTAACTCGACCAGAGCTGATATGATATTCAGGTTAAGTAAAGCCGGAGTTCCGGAGGAATTCTTAACCCGGGAAAAAGAAGAAGCCTTGTGGCATATATTGTATTCTATATCCGATAAAAAGGAATTGACGAAAGCTTTGGGAACTTTTGCTGAAAAGAATGGTTTGAATGAAACTTTTGTAGAAATATTTTCCAAGATGCCGCCTTTTGAAAGTGACTATGCCGCCTATTCTTTGAAAGCAATCCGGAAACTGCTTGCGCTGATGCGTATGGGAAAATACTGGGACGAGCAGGCTATCGATGAGCATACCCGTAGCCGGATTGAAAAGATACTGACCGGAGAATACGATGAAACAATCCGTACTCGGGTACGTGAAAAGGCGATGCATCTGACCGATATATCTTCTTTCCGAGGACTTCCTTTATGGTTGGCATGTTATGTTGTTTACGATCGTCATTCTGAAGCAAAAGAACTTGTCAAATGGGAAACCCCCGATGATATCGATCACTTCTTGCGTAAGTTTAAGCAGCATTCGTTGCGTAATCCTATTGTAGAACAGATTATTATGGAAACGCTGCGTACGGTACGCGATATTTGGAAACAAGAAGGAAAAATAGATGAGATTCATGTGGAATTAGGTCGTGAAATGAAAAATCCGGCCAAGGAACGTGCCCGTATAACGGCACAGGTGCTGGAAAACGAAAATACCAACTTACGCATAAAGGCGTTGCTTGCTGAATTTATGAATCCTGAATTTGAGATAGAGAACGTACGTCCTTATTCGCCTGCCCAGCAAGAAATCTTACGAATCTATGAAGAAGGTGTGTTATCAGGTGTTGCAGAAAAGGATTTGCCTGACGATATTGCTTCAATATTGAAGAAGTTCAGAGAAAATGATGTGAAGAAACGTCCTACTACCTCAGAAGTCTTACGATATAAATTGTGGCTGGAGCAACGCTATCGTTCGCCTTATACTGGCAGAATTATTCCGCTTGGTAAACTGTTTACTCCTGCTTATGAAATAGAGCATGTGATACCTCAATCGCGTTACTTTGACGATTCTTTTACCAATAAAGTAATCTGCGAATCGGCTGTAAACAAGTTGAAAGATAATTGCTTAGGATATGAGTTTGTCAAGAAACATTCCGGCGAAAAGGTGGAATTGGGAAATGGTGAGACTGCTACTATTTTTTCAGTCGAAGAATATGAGCGTTTCGTAAAGGACTCTTACTTTAATAATAGTAAGAAGATAAAAAAACTGCTGCTTGAAGATATACCGGATAACTTTATTGAACGTCAGTTGAACGATAGCCGATATATCAGTAAAGTGGTAAAATCTTTGCTTTCGAATATTGTCTGTGAAGAAGGCGAACAGGAAGGCATGTCGAAAAATGTGATAGTTTGTACAGGAGGAGTAACGGATCGGTTGAAGAAAGACTGGGGAGTGCAGGATGTATGGAACCGGATTATTCTTCCACGTTTCCTGCGCTTGAATAAAATGACGGATCGTACAGACTTTACTGCTGTAAGTACGAATGGTCATTTGTTGCCTGCCGTGCCTTTACATTTACAGAAAGGCTTTAACAAGAAAAGAATAGACCATCGTCATCATGCGATGGATGCCATTGTGATAGCGTGTGCCGGTAGGAATATTGTTAATTACCTGAATAATGCTTCTGCACGGAAAGGCTCCGAAATCTCTCGTTATGACCTGCAACATTTATTGTGCGATAAGGTAAAAACAGACGCAAACGGTAATTACAAATGGATTCTTCGTAAACCTTGGGAAACGTTTACACAGGATTTATATGCAGCATTGACGAATATTGTTGTCAGCTTTAAGCAGAACCTTCGGGTAATAAACCGTACCACGAACCATTATCAGCATTATAATGAAGATGGGGAAAAGAAAATGATTCCGCAGACTAAAGGTGATCGTTTGGCTATTCGTAAGCCGATGCATAAAGATACAGTATATGGTGAGGTTAATTTGCGTAAGGAGAAAACACTCCCGTTGAAGGACGTTGTCAAAAATCCGTCGGCTGTTGTGGATAAATCATTGAAAAACAAATTGTATGAGTTGTTAAAATCTCAGTATGACTTGAAGGCAATAACGAAGTATTTCGAAACACATCAAGATGTTTGGGCCGATGTTAATTTGAAGAAAATCAAGGTCTATTATTTTACGAAAGAAACGAATGAACGCTTTTTTGCAACACGTAAATCTTTGGATTCAAGTTTTAGTCAGAAGAAGATTGAAGAAGAAGTTACGGATACAGGTATACAAAAGATTTTGCTGCGTCATTTGCAGCAAAATGGCAACAATCCGGACATCGCTTTTTCTCCCGATGGAGTAGAACGTATGAATCAGAATATGACTATTCTGAATGATGGTAAATGGCATCAACCTATTTATAAGGTAAGAACTTATGAAAAGGCAGATAAGTTTGCAGTTGGTGAGAAAGGTAATAAAGTTAAAAAGTTTGTGGAGGCTGCCAAGGGAACCAATCTGTTTTTTGCAGTATATGAATCTATACAAGAGGATGAGGCTACGGGAAAGCAAGTTCGTAAACGGACTTTTGCAACTATTCCTCTAAATGAAGTTATTAAGCGTAAAAAACAAGGATTGCCTGCTGCTCCTGAAGACTCAAAGGGTAATTTGCCAATATTTGTTTTATCTCCTAATGATTTGGTTTATTTGCCGACAGAAGAAGAACGTAATAGTGGTAAGATAATTCAACCTCTGGATAGGGAGAGAATTTATAAAATGGTTAGTTGTACTGAGGGGGAATGTCATTGTATTCCTGAATACGTAGCTAACCCTATATTGCAGACGATAGAGTTAGGAAGTAATAATAAGGCACAACGAGCTTGGAGTGGGGAAATGATAAAAGAAATTTGTGTACCTGTAAAGGTAGATAGATTAGGTAATGTTTCTTTGATAAAAATATGATACTATGATCAAGAAAACACTATACTTTGGTAATCCTGCTTATTTGTCATTGCAAAATAATCAATTGGTCATTAAGCTACCGGAGGTGGAACGTAACGCTTCGCTTCCAGAGGGCTTTAAATCTCAATCGGTTATAACCAGACCCATAGAAGATATAGGCTTGGTGATATTAGATCATAAGCAGATAACAATTACTTCGGGAGTGCTTGAAGCGCTTTTGGAAAATAATTGTAGTGTCATAACTTGTGATAATAAAAGTATGCCTGTTGGATTATTATTGCCACTTTATGGGAATACTGTTCAGAATGAAAGGTTCAGGGAACAACTGATGGCGACTCTTCCATTGAAGAAACAATTGTGGCAGCAAACTATAAAAGTTAAAATACAGAATCAGGCACATGTCTTGCAATATTGTTTAGGAGAGGACAATAAATGCATGAGAGTTTGGGCGGACGAAGTAAAAAGCGGTGATCCCGATAATTTGGAAGCAAGGGCTGCTGCTTATTATTGGAAAACACTTTATGCTCATATTCCAGGATTTACGCGAGATCGTGACGGAATACCTCCTAATAATTTATTAAATTACGGATATGCTATTTTGCGTGCGGTTATCGCTCGTGCTTTAGTTTCCAGTGGTTTGTTACCTACTTTAGGGATACATCATCATAATCGTTATAATGCTTATTGTTTGGCAGATGATATAATGGAGCCTTATCGTCCTTATGTAGATAAACTTGTATTTCAGCTTGTTAAGACTTATGGCGAGAATGTAGAACTGACAAAGGAAATAAAATCTGTTCTTTTAACTATTCCTACACTCGATGTTGTTATCGGTAGAAAGCGAAGTCCATTAATGGTAGCTGCTACCCAAACAACAGCTTCTTTATATAAATGCTTTAGTGGTGAATTACGTAAAATTGCTTATCCTGAAATGTGATGGATAGATATAGTGAATATCGTATTATGTGGATACTTGTATTTTTTGATTTGCCTACTGAAACTCAAAAAGACAAGAAAGCTTATGCCTTGTTTCGTAAGAATTTGCAAAAGGATGGTTTCACTATGTTTCAATTTTCAATTTATATTCGTCATTGTGCCAGTTATGAGAATGCGGAAGTTCATATAAAAAGGGTAAAGTCATTTTTACCAGAATTTGGTCAGGTGGGTATAATGTGTATAACAGATAAGCAATTCGAGCAAATTGAACTATTTTATGGTAAGAAGCCTCATGGTAAAAATGTAGCAGGGCAACAATTGGAGTTATTTTAGAAATAAGAAATCCCGCTTTTTATGGCGGGATTTCTTGTAGGAAACAATTCTTTTTTTATTTCTATTCTTCGATGTAATATATTGCTATATAGGTTGTTGTGCGGGTCGCGCTGTTTCCTATAGAGCAAAGTTACTAAATTGAAAGCAAATCACAACT
>HF993229.1 GCA_000436795.1 Bacteroides sp. CAG:1076 | reverse complement strand
CTTTGAAAACCAAAGCAATCAGATATTTTCAGACCGACCGAACTTTGACACGCATCGTTTCTCCCCCCTTATTCAATCAATGTAATCGGTGGTGCTTTCATTTTTTAAGTAGATCAATACTCTACCTTATCCGTTTTATTCTCCCACTCCTGAAAAGCCTTAATGGCTTCCTCGGGCAACAGCACTTCCGATTTTAACCGGCGATCTTCCGGTTTCAAGTCGAGTTCTTTATAGATAAACGCATCATCGAAACCAATCTTTGCTGCATCCTTTTTACTATTGCCATAGTACATTCTATCCAGATGAGCCCAATAAATAGCTCCCAAACACATCGGACAAGGCTCACACGATGTATAAATCTCACAACCACTTAAATCGAAAGTACCTAATATCTTAGCCGCTGTACGAATAGCGCTTACTTCAGCATGTGCTGTCGGGTCACAATCGGGAGTCACCCGGTTCACACCCATTGCTATAATCTCCCCGTTTCTGGCTATTACAGCCCCAAACGGTCCACCACCTTCGGCAACATTCTGTACCGAAAGGTCTATTGCTTTACGCATCAATTCTTCTTTTGTCATAATCAATTTCCTCGCTACTTTATTTTCACTATGGGAAAGTTATAAAAAAAATCAGATATACAAAACAGTTTATACATCTAATTCATATCAGTAAAAATTGAGAGGCTCGAAATACAGTTACCACACCAACCTGTAGATACGCCCAAACAATAAGTCACATACTTAAGTATAATAAAAAAAGAAACCTCCCACCCTGAATTAAATTCAGGATGAGAGGTTCTTACTCTATATGGAAAGGGGAAGATTACATCATACCACCCATGCCGCCCATTCCTGGAGCGCTCATAGGCATATCAGCTTTTTCTTCTTTCTTTTCTACAATAACACATTCTGTAGTCAGGAACATACCTGCGATAGAAGCTGCATTCTCAAGAGCTACACGAGTAACCTTGGCAGGATCTACAACACCCGCTGCATGCAAGTGTTCGTAAACATCAGTACGTGCATTGTATCCGAAGTCGCCTTTACCTTCACGAACTTTCTGAACAACTACTGCACCTTCCTTACCAGCGTTGGCAACAATCTGGCGAAGAGGTTCTTCGATAGCACGCTTGATGATTTCGATACCTGTAGTTTCATCTGCATTGTCACCCTTCAAGCCTTCCAAAGCATCAATTGCACGGATGTAAGCAACGCCACCACCCGGAACGATACCTTCTTCGATAGCTGCACGAGTTGCGCACAATGCATCGTCTACACGGTCTTTCTTTTCCTTCATTTCTACTTCGCTGGCAGCACCTACGTAAAGAACAGCTACACCACCTGACAATTTAGCCAGACGTTCTTGCAGTTTTTCTTTATCGTAATCAGAAGTAGAATTCTTCATTTCAGCCTTAATCTGGTTGATACGTTCCTGAATCAATTCCTTCTGACCACCACCGTTTACGATAGTAGTATTTTCTTTTGTAATAGTTACTTTATCGCAAGTACCCAACATTTCCAAAGTAGCCTGTTCCAGTTTCAAGCCCTTTTCTTCGCTGATAACGACACCACCTGTCAATACGGCGATATCTTCCAGCATGGCTTTACGACGATCGCCGAAGCCCGGAGCCTTCACAGCACAGATCTTCAACTGGCTACGCAGACGGTTTACAACCAATGTTGTCAATGCTTCGCTATCTACATCTTCTGCGATAACCAGCAACGGACGTCCACTCTGAACAGCCGGTTCCAAGATAGGCAAGAAATCTTTCAAGTTAGAAATCTTCTTATCGTAGATCAAGATGTAAGGATGTTCCATTACACACTCCATCTTCTCTGTATCAGTTACGAAGTATGCTGACAAATAACCACGGTCGAACTGCATACCTTCTACTACACCGATAGTAGTATCTGTACCCTTAGCCTCTTCGATAGTGATAACACCATCTTTAGAAACCTTACGCATAGCATCAGCAATCAGCTTACCGATAACCGGATCGTTGTTTGCAGAAATGCTGGCAACCTGTTCAATCTTATCATAATTGTCGCCTACAGTTTCAGCCTGTGACTTGATTGATTCTACAACCTTAGCAACTGCCTTGTCGATACCACGTTTCAAGTCCATCGGGTTTGCACCGGCTGTAACGTTTTTCAAGCCTACGCCTACGATAGCCTGAGCCAATACGGTAGCAGTTGTTGTACCATCGCCCGCATCGTCTCCAGTTTTCGAAGCCACCGACTTCACCAGCTGCGCACCTGTATTCTGGAAAGGATCGCTCAGTTCCACTTCCTTAGCCACTGTTACACCATCCTTTGTAATATGAGGAGCACCGAATTTCTTTTCGATGATTACGTTACGTCCTTTCGGACCCAGTGTCACTTTCACGGCATTAGCCAGTTCGTCTACACCTTTTTTCAACTGATCGCGAGCATCAATGTTGAAGAGAATATCTTTTGCCATAATAATCTTAAATGTTTTAAAAGTTCAACTAATGAATTATCCCAAAATTGCGAGAACGTCACTCTGACGCATCATCAGATATTTAACGCCATCGTGTTCGATTTCTGTACCAGCATATTTACCATATAATACAGTATCGCCCACTTTCAATATCATTTCTTCGTCTTTTGTGCCATTTCCTACTGCCACAATTTCACCCTGCAACGGTTTTTCTTTCGCTGTATCAGGAATAATAATACCGCCGATTGTTTTTTCTTCTGCAGGAGCCGGAAGAATCAGAACTCTGTCTGCTAATGGTTTAATGTTCATAGTCTTTATATTTTTACTTGTTATATATACATTTTATCATGTCCTTTAACGGACACCCTACTCCTTACTAAAAACGTGCCACAAGATTTATTGTGACAATCTGTCACATTTTTTCTGACAATAGTCCTGATTAATCTGACACTTCTGCCAAAGGAGAAGACTTATTCGACTGTAAAAATATAAATGTAAGTCACTTTCCCGTTAAAAGTTTAGCAGTATCTTTACGCTGAAATAATCATATCACAACAAAAACATGGAAATACTTTACCTTATTCTTACATTTATAGTCGGAGGGGTGCTGGGATATCTGGCAGCTTCCCGCCAGTTGAATGCACTGAAAGCACAACTACACTTGCAGGCAAGTCATCAGGAAGACCTGCTACAAGCAGAGAAACGTCAGACGGCAACAACACTGGAACAGCTCAAGGAAGAGAATCTGCGCATACAACATCAGGTAGAAAACACAACCCGACAATATGTAGAGGCAAGTCGTCAGGTGGCTTCGCTGCAGGCCGAAAAGCGTGCACTCGAAGATAAACTCGAACATCAGAAAGAGGAAATGAGTGACCTCCACAAACAATTCAATCTGGAATTTGAGAACATTGCCAATAAAATATTCCAGCAGAAAACCGAAACTTTCAACAAACTTAGCTCCGAAAGCCTTTCCAGTCTGCTGAAACCCTTCGGAGAAAACCTGAACGAGTTCAAGCATCAGGTGGCAGAGGTATACGACAAGGAATCGAAGCAACGTTTCTCGCTGGAAGACAAGATAAAAGAACTGGTACAACTGAACAAACAAATCAGCGACGAAGCCAATAACTTGACGCGTGCGTTGAAAGGAGATTCCAAGACACAAGGTAACTGGGGAGAAATGATTCTGGAGTCAATTCTCGAAAACTCCGGTCTGAGAGAAGGTGAAGAATACTTCCGTCAGGAATTTCTGAAAGATGAACACGGAAATCCTCTGCGCAACGAAAACGGACAGCGCCTACAGCCTGACGTATTAGTGAAATACCCTGACAACCGACAAGTAATCATTGACTCTAAAGTATCGCTTACCGCCTATACCAATTATATAGGAAGTACCGACCGCAACGAACAGGAACAATATCTAAAAGCTCATCTTTCATCAGTAAAAGCACACATCGATGAGCTCAGTCAAAAAGATTACTCCAAATATAATTTGTCGTCACTGGATTTTGTTATGATGTTCATTCCCAATGAACCAGCTTACGTACTTGCGCTTCAGACAGATCCCAACCTATGGAACTATGCCTACAAGAAAAAAGTTATCCTGATGAGTCCTACCAACCTGATAGCCGCCTTGCGTCTGGCTCTCGATTTATGGAAACGGGAATATCAGGAAAAGAATACACGAGAAATCGTAAAGAGAGGAACTGCCCTTTACGAAAAGCTGGTAAGCTTCACTGAAACTTTCGAGCGGATAGGTGAAAGCCTACGAGCTACGTCCAATGCCTACGATACGGCTCTGAACCAGTTCTCTACAGGAAAAGGAAATGTTATCCGCCAAGCCGAAATGCTTAGGGAACTTGGCATCACTCCCAAGAAAAAAATTTCTTCACGCCTGTTGAGTCAAGACGAAAAAATGGAAGAAGGCGAATAAAGTCATTACGAAAGACATAACTTCACTATCAAAGTAACCACGTCAAACTCTGCAAGACAACCAATCAGCATATATACAAAGAGAGGCTATCTCATTTTTTTCAGCTTGAGATAGCCTCCGTAAAAAGCAGAAGTTTGTATGCCTTATCAAAAACACTTTCACAGTGTCCATCCAGATGTCCAGTCTTCACCGCTCTTCACAGCACCTTTATAATCAGTTTTAGTAAAGAAGCTGTCGGCCGACAAATCCTTACCACCGTCGAGTGTACCTACATACTTATTGTTCCATGTAAAGGTCTGATTATCCAAGTTGCCTGTAGCCTGAATAAAATCCGCATTTGTATAAATTCCTTGTTTAGAAGAAAGCTCACCGGCGATTGCAACATACTCCAGTTTCGAAGTACCATTTTTCAAAGCATTTTCAGTTTCATCAGTTTCAACACTCAGTGCTTTCCCCTTACCTGTTATAATTGTGTTATAAAGTTCAACTTCCGTTCCGGCGCGCAAACGTACACCTTGAGCATCTCCTCCATTACCAATCAGCGTAGCATTCGCTATAACTGGATGAGCAACGGGAGTAGCCGCAAAGTTAGTTCCATTATTATCACATTCCATCAAGCAGTCACAATCATATCCCAATGAAGTCGGCTCTTCCTGATAAGCGACCAAGAACTGTGCCTTACCATTCCAACCTTCAGTCCAGTCAAAAGAATCATCGCTGCAACTAGTAGAAACCATATATTTTACATTTACAGAACCACCAAAAAATTCAAAGCCATCGTCCGAACCCTTATAAGCCTGCAAATGTTCTACTGTTGTTCCATTACCTACGCCATAGAAAGAAACACCATTGGCCTCGTGCTCTTCATCGAAAGCATATCCTGTATACTCCAGGCGTATATATTTCAAAGTACCCGAATTATCAGCGTCATTATTGCCACCATAAGGTGCATTTCCTATTTCAGAACTACCTGAACCATTATTCGTATGAGCATATCCACAAATATGCAAACCACCCCATGCACCAGCTTCCTTCTTTTCAGAAGTCATGACTATTGGCTGAGATGCAGTACCTTGTGCATCAATCTTGGCACCTTGTTCTACAAGAATATAGTCAACTGTCCCATCATGTTTAGCAGTAATAGTCACACCCGGCTGAATAGTCAGAGTTGCTCCCGGCTTAACATGAATACCTCCGTTGAGCGTATAATTTTTACCCGTTTCCAATGTCACATTTTCTGTAATATCTTTGTCGAGCACATAAGCATCGTCAGTATCACCACCGATTCCTGTATTTTCAGCAGGATCATCATCACTACAAGATGTTGTAAAAAGAGTCATACCTGCAACCAATGCCATTGTTGCTAATTTCCAATTTTTTCTCATAATCAAATGCTTTAAATTAATTATTAAAATCTATTCTATTGATTTATTTATAGATTATATGTAATACCTATCTCGAAGTTAGTACCACGTTTGAAACGTTCCACTTCCACCTTTTCACCTGTAGATGGAACTTCCTGCTTAAAGACGACCGGCTGATTCAACAAATCATTGATTTGCAACTTTACCGCAACTTTTTCATTAAACTTAAAATTTCCGACAAAATTCATTGTATGCACGGGCTGCTGCTTCACATCGCCCAAACCGGAAATACCTACCGACTGAATGCGAGGTCCCTGTAAGTTATATACCAATGCAGCACTCAATTGCTTCACTTCTCCCAGACTCGGGCTATAAGTAACATCCGCATTCACCAAATAAGGAGATGCTCCCTGCAATGCACGTTGTGTATTGGTATAAGCCCCACCCTCAGGAAGCTTCACATCGGTATACATAAATGAAGCATTAGCTCCCAGACGAAAATCTTTCAATAACTCTTTTCGAAACTCTACTTCCACACCTGTTGCCATACCATTGCTGGCATTCTGGAACGAATGAATAGTAGCTCCTCCCGATAACTGCTGTATCTGCTCAATAGGATCTTCCAGATGCTTGTAGTAAGCTGTAGCCGAGAACATATCGCCCCCCTCACCGAAATATTCATAACGCAAGTCAAGATTATAGTTATAGCCGTTCTGCAAATCAGCATTACCTCGGATTTGCGCCGAACCATATGACTCCTGATAAAGGAAGGGAGCCATCTCAATAAACGAAGGACGAGTTACCGTACGGGAAAATGAAAGACGAAGGCTGTTTTTCTTATTGAGCAGGTAACGAAGATTCATGGCTGGGAACAAATCATTGCAGTTCAAATCCCTGCGCTGCATCTTGCCACCATCTTCGGCATAATTTACCCACTGCCTGCTGTTCTCATAGCGTAACCCCACATTTACAAGCAATGCTTCCACCGGATAAACGTCTGCCGAAATATAACCAGCATAAATTTTGTTTCCAGCCGTATAGCTGTCTTTGGGTTGCTGAGAACGCGTTATAGACACTTGTCCATTTTCAATCACTTCCTGATTCAGGAAATCAGAAGGAGTATAAACGGCATCTTCACTCCCGATTACAGGATTAAGCTTATTCAAGTTATAGTAAAATCTTGTAGACGCATAATCACGACTTTTGTCTTTATAAGTAAATCCAGCCTGTAACTTATTTTGCGTACCAAACTTATATTCACCCGACAGATTTCCAACCCATTCCTTTTCGTCAAGTGTTCCAAAGTAACGCATGGTTTCCTGACGGTTCAGTTTGAAAAGATTTATTTCATTCCCCTCACGAATAAACATAATCTGCCTACGGTCCGGCTCATTACTTGCTGTTTTACTGTACGAGCCTCCCCAGTTCAAGCTCCATTGTTCACCAAAGAAATGTTTTCCACTTAACTGATGATTCTGAAGCGTATAGATATGCGTCACATTATTACTTCCTATCAGATTATGATCCTCGTAGTCGTAACCTTCACGATGCATATAGTCGTCTATTGCATTACGAGCATAAAAGAATGTATAGTTAACCTGATCTTGCTTTCGAAAATTATATCCTAAGCTACCTAATCCGGCTATTTTCAATTCATTGGAGTAACTGTCATAATTAAAATCATTCAAAGTACTGCCAGTAGCTTCCAATGTACGGACATCAGCATCCAGCATCGTCTGCTGTTCATTGCTCACTCCCATCGAAGCGAGCAGACTAAGACTATGTCCATTGTTCATGTCGAATGTCTTTCCAAATCCGATGTTTCCGCCAAACTCCGGCAATGCCTTACTCTTCGACACGTCGAAACTGGTATTAAACAATTTATTTTTTACTGCATATTCTTCAAAATCGATAAGCTCCATATCGCGCAGCTTACTATCCAGCGAAGGAGTTTTAAACAAGGTACCGTCGTGATCCATCCGGTAGGTATCCTTTCCTAAAGTATTAAACTTTCCTCCGGTATTAAACGAAAGGCTGAAAAAGTCTTCACCTGTCTGCTCTTTCGTACCAATATCGATATGGGCTCCCGAATAATCGGCAAAAGTATTTGCTTCGTATACTTTACTTACTGTGATATTCTTTACTGTAGAAGCCGGAAACAAATCAAGCGGTATCAACTTATGGTCCGGATTAGGTGACGCAATCGGAAGACCATTTAAAGTAGTCGTACTATAACGATCGCCCAGCCCGCGTACGATTATCTGTCCCGCCGAAGCTACCGAAACACCCGTTATTTTCTTGACGCCTTCTTCTACGTTGGAAATACCTTTCGCACTCATTTCCTTAGCACCGATATTTTCTATAGCGACACTTGATTTCTGCCGCTCCATCATCAGCGCACGTTCATTTTCCAAATTCTTTTTGGCTACCACTGTAACCTCATCAAGTTGCTGATTGTCGGGAGAAAGTGCAATAACCAATTCCTCCTTCTGCCCTTTCTGAACAGTCAGTTCCTGAGTCTTATACGAAACATACTGTACGATTAGTACACACGACTTACCTTTTATGTCATTAATTTCGAAACGTCCGTCGATATCGGTAATAACTCCCGTTGTAGTACCTCCTACTTGAACAGTCGCTCCAATCAGCGGTTCTTTCGTCGAATTGTCTATGACCACTCCTTTTATTGTAAAAGCATGTGCACTGACACTTAAAATTACAGCAGAAGCTGTCAGAAAAATCTTGTTCGTATCAATCATCCTTGTTATCTTATTTTTTTCTGATGCAAAAATAGGATGACAGTATTTCGCACAGATTACGCCTGATTAATGATTTACTTACGGATTGATTACGATTATATTACACCTATAAGCCATAGAATGTATCAGAGAGAAAAGTACGACTATAAAAAGACACAGTCAGCTTATAGAAAATATTGCAGGAAATAACAGATAAAATTTGTACAAAATTTTTTTTCTTTTGTACAAATTCTAAAAAAACGTCCCGACAAATTCCACCAGATACGGGCAGAACTTCTTGTAAACAATTCATCCAGTACATACGATTTGATGCGATACATTCAGACAATTGACGGGCGTAACTTCTTATAAACAGTTCACCCCCTTCACATCCGGTCGGTGTGAAGGGGGTGAAGGGCAAAAAAAGTAAAAAATTTCTTTATCAGCGTATCGCAGCAATCAATTCTTCCGGAGCCAACAGGCTTTGTTCACCTGTCGCCATATTCTTCAAGGTTACTTTTCCTTCGTTCATCTCATTTTCACCTACGATAGCAACAAAAGGAATTGCCTTGGCATTGGCGTAACTCATCTGTTTCTTCATCTTCGTACTGTCGGGATAAATCTCGGCACGGATACCTGCTGCACGAACCTTTGCCAGTATCGGAAGCACGTAAGCAGCCTCAGCCTCACCAAAGTTGACGAACAGAAGCTGAGTACCCAGTGCAGCATCTTTCGGATATAAATCGAGCTGGTTTAATACATCGTATATACGGTCTGCACCAAAAGAAATGCCAACTCCCGACATACCATCCATACCAAACACGCCTGTCAAGTTGTCATAACGTCCACCACCACTGATACTACCGATCTGTACATCGAGCGCCTTTACTTCGAAGATGGCACCGGTATAATAATTCAATCCACGTGCCAGCGTCAAATCCAGCTCAACTTCCGACTTGATTCCCAATGTAGAAATAGTTTTCAAGATGAATTCACTCTCTTCTACGCCTTTCAGTCCGGTTTCGCTGGCAGCAAGAACCGACTTCAGCGTTTCAAGTTTTTCATCATTCGAACCGCTCAGCAAGATAATCGGCTGCAACTTGTCGATAGCTTCCTGCGGAATGCCTTTCGAAGCCAATTCAGCATTCACATTTTCCAAGCCTATCTTATCCAGTTTATCGATGGCTACCGTAATATCCACAATCTTATCTGCTTCTCCGATAATTTCAGCAATACCTGTCAGAATCTTACGGTTGTTTATCTTGATAGACACCCGGATACCGAACTTATTGAACACCGCATCAATCATCTGCACCAGTTCTACTTCGTTCAGCAGCGAGTTGCTTCCTACAACATCGGCATCGCACTGATAAAACTCACGGTAACGTCCTTTCTGAGGACGGTCGGCACGCCATACCGGTTGTATCTGAAAACGTTTGAAAGGGAAACTTATTTCGTCGCGATGCATTACCACATAACGAGCAAATGGTACGGTCAAGTCGTAGCGTAACCCCTTTTCACAAAACTTACTTGCCAGTTTTGCAGCATTACGGCTCAGCAGTTCTTCATCGGTCAACCCAGAGAAATAATCTCCAGAGTTCTGTATCTTAAACAACAGTTTGTCACCTTCTTCACCATACTTTCCCATCAGCGTAGACAAGTTTTCCATCGATGGAGTTTCAATCTGCTGGAATCCATACAAATAAAATACTTCGCGGATAGTATTGAATATATAATTACGTTTCGCCATTTCTACAGGCGAAAAGTCTCTTGTTCCTTTGGGTATACTGGGTTTTGTAGCCATAATAAATCAAGATTTATAAATTTCGTTGCAAAAATACATGAAATATTTGAATTTGAAAGCTGGTAGAAAAGAAGTATTTACTAAAACAGAGAACAAAAAAGCGCGGAAGTGTCACATCTCCCCACACAAAAGGGCGTTATACACTTCCGCGCACTATTATATTTTACTCCGTTTTATCAATCACGACGATTGGTAAATATCATAATGTAATAAACTAATGTAGCCAGTGAACTCAGCGCTGCTACGACATAAGTATATGCAGCAGACTTCAATGCATCCTGTGCCTGACGATGATTTGAGGAATTGGTTACTCCGGCACTGCTCAACCAAACCAGTGCCCGTCGGCTTGCATCAATCTCTACCGGCAAAGTAATGAAACTAAATAAGGTCGTCATGGCAAAAAGACAAATACCTATCAACAGAAGCTGTGGAAATGTATTAATCATAAACATACCGGCCAATAAAACCCACTGTACTATAGAAGAAGAGAATTGTACAACCGGAACCAGTGCCGAGCGCATCTGCAACGGTGCATATGCTCTGGCATGCTGGACTGCGTGCCCGCATTCATGAGCGGCAACAGCTGCTGCGGCAACACTACATGTATTATAAACTCCTTCACTCAAATTGACAGTTTTGTTTGCCGGATTATAATGGTCGGTCAACATCCCCGGAGTGCTGGTTACTCTTACATCATAAATGCCATTATCGCGAAGCATCTTTTCTGCAATTTCTCGCCCCGTCATGCCATTACTTAATGCCATGCGAGAATATTTATCAAACTTACTTTGCAGATTCGACTGCACCCAATAACTGATAAGGGCAATACCAATAAATAAAATCCAATACATATAATCTATCTTTATTTGTTTCTACTTACTTAAATAAAAGCATACAAATACTTTGCCAAAAGTAAATAAAAAAACAGGAATTGAACAATTCTTTTTACGCTTTTGACTATTATTAAGTTTGTTCTTAAATATTCTTTTTCAAAAATACAATATTTTATTTCATTATCAATCAGTGCATTAGTAATTAAACAAAATATTATTTTCACATTTTCTTCTTAAAATATTTGGTAGTTTAAAAAGAATAGTCTACCTTTGCACTCGCAATCAGGAAATGACTGCAAAACAGGT
>HF993228.1 GCA_000436795.1 Bacteroides sp. CAG:1076 | reverse complement strand
TAAAAAAACTGTGTTAGCAAAGTTAATATTTTATTTTACTCTTTGCTGACACAGTTTAATTTACATCCTCGAATACTATCTTCTATTCCTTTTCATATTCTTCTATTTCAGGAGAAAAATCATCTTTTATATTCTTTTTAAAGGCTTTGTTGCTTTTAAGATTTATAATTATTATCCAGTTTTATAAATTCACTTGCTTTTTCAGGAAAAGATTCTTTTTTCTTTTGGATTTTCTCCCGCTGTTTTGGTCTTGTTTTGTACAAAAAAAATTGTTTTTGCACAAAACTCAAAAACTTTTGTACAGAATCCGTAAGACTTTTGGGTATGTTTTTCTCGGATTTTGCTGTCGTTGTTTTTTCCGGATACTGCTGTTGTTTTTCTTGCATGTTGCTGTAGTTCTCTTCGGATGCTGCCGTCATTTTCTCCGGTTTCTGCTGTTATTGTTTCATGCTTTTGTACAAAACTTTTAGGAATTTGTACAAAACTCAAAAACTTTTGTATAAAATCTGTAAGACTTTTGGACATGCTTTTCTCGGATTTTGCTGTCGTTTTCCGGACGCTGTTATTGTTTTCCTTGGATGCAGCTGTTGTTTTCTCCGGA
>HF993227.1 GCA_000436795.1 Bacteroides sp. CAG:1076 | reverse complement strand
GCAACTGCGCTTTTACGTCTGCCTAATGCATTTACTACTTCCATTCTTTATTATTTAAGTGTGTTAATATCAATTACTTTCGGAGTCTGAGCTTCATGTTTGTGTTCAGCACCTTCATATACATAAAGGTTGCCCAGCAACTTAGCTCCCAGACGATTTTTCGGAAGCATACCTTTTACTACTCTCTTCATCAATTTTTCAGCGCCATTCGGTTTTGCCATCAAGCGAGCCGGAGTGATTTCGCGCTGACCGCCCGGATAACCGGTGTAGCTCAAGTAGATTTTATCATTCCACTTGTTTCCTGTAAATTTCACTTTGTCTGCATTGATGATAATAACGTTATCACCGCAGTCTACATGAGGGGTAAAGTTTGGTTTATACTTACCTCTCAACAACTTTGCAACTTTAGCACCGAGGCGACCTACCACCTGATCGGTAGCATCAACTACGACCCATTCTTTAGCCGCAGTTTCTTTGTTTGCAGAAATGGTCTTGTAACTTAAAGTATCCACTCTTAAATCTTTTTTAAAATGTTAACTACTAAAAAACAAATCCGTCACACTTTATTCCTCCCGGACAAAGAGGATTAAAGCATTCAGAATTAAACTTTTATCACTATTTGATAATAATCGGCTTGCAAAATTACTGCTTTTATCCGAACTGACAAAGATTTTAAGTATTTTTTTCTACAGCCAAGCCTCTGACTCAGGGCTAATTAGCGAACAATATTTTCCGGATAAGTAGAAGGCATTACTACACGCTTCCAAATTTCGTGACACCAAGAATCAATCTTATTACCATCACGGTCAACCGTCAGATAATATTTTACAAACATCAGATTACCATTTTCCTTCAATTCAAAATGCATTTCATTTTTATCCCCGTTCAGCTGCGGTAAATGCAAATTCTTTTCCACATATTCGGTATATACATTCTCAGCATTCTGCTTATAAGTTCCATATCCAATAATAATAGCTCCATTCTGCATCATTACCAGATTAGTAAAACGGCCATCATCTGAAAGAATCTTAAGAGAATTACTCGTTTTCAACTCACCTACAACATTAGGAGAACTGGAACGATAGAAACACATTTGCCATACCCCATTCAATGTAGTTGGAATTTTTTCCTGAATATCCTGAGCCAACATATTCGTCGCACCTAAAAAGAGGCACACTAACCAAAGAAACAAAGAACGTGTTTTCATAACAAATAAATTTAAAAGGTTAAACGAGAAATAAGTTGATATACAAATATATAAAATATATCTTATAAAAAGTCAATACTTCGGTAAATTTTTACCGAAAGATTAAAAGTTAA
>HF993226.1 GCA_000436795.1 Bacteroides sp. CAG:1076 | reverse complement strand
AGAAATTCAACATCATAACAAGTACTTGTATTCCTTTGCCATTGGAAAATGTGGATACAGACCAGATTATTCCGGCACGCTTCCTGAAAGCAACTACCCGCGATGAAAAGTTCTTTGGCGATAATCTTTTCCGCGACTGGCGTTATAATCCGGATGGCTCACTGAACAAAGATTTTGTACTGAATAATCCAGCCTATAGCGGACAGATTCTGGTAGCCGGAAAGAATTTCGGCAGTGGTTCAAGCCGTGAACATGCAGCATGGGCCATCGCAGGTTATGGTTTCCGCGTGGTCGTATCGAGCTTCTTTGCCGATATCCATAAGAACAATGAACTGAACAATTTTGTGTTGCCGGTGGTAGTGAGCGAAGGCTTCCTGAAGGAATTGTTCGATTCCATCTATGCCGATCCGAAAACAGAAGTCGAAGTGAATTTGCCTGAACAGACCATTACCAATAAAGCAACAGGTAAGTCCGAGAAATTTGAAATCAATGCCTACAAGAAACATTGCTTGATGAACGGACTCGACGACATCGATTTTCTGGTAGAAAATAAAGATAAAATAGAAGCTTACGAAAAAGCTCGTAACTAATTAAACAATTTCAATGAACAATCATCCGAGAATAGAAATCATGGATACAACACTCCGCGACGGCGAACAGACCAGCGGAGTGTCATTTGTACCCCATGAAAAATTAATGATAGCCCGTTTACTGCTGGAAGACTTGAAAGTCGACCGTATTGAAGTAGCTTCGGCACGTGTGTCTGAAGGAGAATCGAAAGCAGTAAAAATGATTTGCGACTGGGCAGCTCGTCGGGGGATGTTATCTCGGGTAGAAGTGTTGGGATTTGTCGACGGAAATGTGTCTGTCGACTGGATTTACAATGCGGGATGCCGGGTGATCAATCTGCTGACGAAAGGTTCGGAAAAGCACTGTACGTTTCAGCTGAAAAAAACATTAAACCAGCATTTGGCAGATATTCAGAAGGTAGTTCACTATGCCCGTGAAAAGGGAATGGATGTCAATGTCTATCTGGAAGACTGGAGTAATGGCATAAAAGATTCTCCCGATTATGTGTTTGGATTGATGGACGGGCTGAAAGATTGTGGAATAAAGCGTTTCATGTTACCGGATACACTGGGTATCCTCAATCCGTTGCAGGTTATCGAATATATGCGGAAGATGAAAAAGCGTTATCCCGATTTGCATTTCGATTTTCATGCACACAACGATTATGATTTGGCTGTAAGTAATGTGCTGGCAGCTGTTCTGAGTGGAGTGAAAGGATTGCATACCACCATCAACGGTTTGGGTGAGCGCGCGGGTAATGCACCGCTGGCCAGTGTACAGGCTATCTTGAAAGACCACTTCCATGCTATAACCAATATCGATGAAAGTCGCCTGAATGTAGTCAGCCGTATGGTAGAGTCTTATTCGGGAGTAACTATTCCTGCTAACAAGCCGATTGTAGGCGACAGCGTATTTACTCAGGTGGCCGGAGTGCATGCTGATGGCGATAACAAGAATAACTTGTATTGCAACGACCTGCTTCCTGAACGTTTTGGCAGAATACGTGAGTATGCGTTGGGTAAGAATTCCGGTAAAGCAAATATACGGAAGAACCTGGAGAGCCTGGGACTGGAGCTGGATGAAGAGTCGATGAAGAAGGTAACCGACCGTATCATCGAGCTGGGTGACCGTAAGGAACAGGTTACGCAGGAAGATTTGCCTTACATCATATCCGATGTGCTGAAACACGATACCACAACCAATAAGGTGAAACTGTTGAGCTATTTTGTCACTTTGGCAAAAGGACTCAAGCCTATGGCTACACTGAGCATCGAGATAGATGGAAAGGTATATCAGGAAAGCTCTTCCGGTGACGGACAGTACGATGCCTTTGTGCGTGCGTTACGAAAAATTTACAAAGGTATACTGGGACGTACCTTCCCTATGCTCGTGAATTATGCGGTGACTATTCCTCCCGGCGGACGTACGGACGCCTTTGTGCAGACAGTCATTACATGGAATTACGGGGACAGAGAATTCCGTACCCGCGGCTTTGATGCTGACCAGACGGAGGCAGCCATCAAGGCAACGATAAAAATGCTTAACATTATAGAAGAATAAAATAAATACTAAAACTATGGATTTTAAAATAGCTGTATTGGCTGGCGACGGAATCGGTCCTGAAATCTCTGTTCAGGGAGTAGATGTAATGTCGGCTGTATGTGAGAAATTTGGTCATAAAGTAAGCTACGAATATGCGCTTTGCGGTGCGGATGCTATCGATAAAGTAGGTGACCCGTTCCCGGAAGCAACCTACGAAGTATGTAAGAATGCCGATGCTGTATTGTTCTCGGCTGTAGGCGATCCTAAATTTGACAACGATCCGACTGCGAAGGTTCGTCCGGAACAGGGATTGCTCGCCATGCGTAAGAAACTGGGATTGTTTGCCAATATCCGTCCGGTTCAGACTTTCAAATGCTTGTTGCATAAGTCACCTTTGCGCGCCGAACTGGTAGAAGGTGCCGATTTTCTCTGCATCCGTGAACTGACCGGTGGTATGTATTTCGGAGAAAAATATCAGGACAACGACAAGGCTTACGATACCAACATGTATACTCGTCCTGAAATCGAACGAATCCTGAAGGTTGGTTTCGAATATGCCATGAAACGCCGCAAGCATCTGACGGTAGTCGACAAGGCAAACGTACTGGCATCTTCTCGTCTGTGGCGTCAGATTGCACAGGAAATGGCTCCTTCTTATCCGGAGGTGACTACTGACTATATGTTTGTAGACAACGCTGCCATGCGTATGATTCAGGAACCTACCTTCTTCGATGTAATGGTTACAGAGAACACATTCGGAGATATCCTGACCGACGAAGGCTCTTGCATCAGCGGTTCTATGGGATTGCTGCCTTCGGCTTCTACTGGTGAAAGCACTCCGGTATTTGAACCTATCCACGGATCATGGCCGCAGGCTAAGGGATTGAACATCGCCAATCCGCTGGCACAGATTCTGTCCGTAGCCATGTTGTTCGAGTATTTTGACCTGAAAGAAGAAGGTGCGTTGATTCGTAAGGCAGTCGATGCGTCGCTCGACGCATATGTGCGTACTCCCGAAATTCAGGTAGAAGGTAAGCCTAAATATGGAACAAAGGAAGTAGGTGCATGGATTGTTGACTATATCAAAAAAGCATGATACATTCTTACTGCTGAATTTGAGTGATAATAACAAAAATACCGTTGCTGCATGTCTTGCAACAACGGTATTTTTGTTACGGGGGTATAATGACTTCTTCTGCTGTTACAGAAGAATATGCAGGCCGGTTACTTTCAATGCCCGTTGAAATCAGAATTTCTTTGTACGGATATGGCAGTAAGGTTCTCCTCCCGTCTTGTCATAATAGTGCTGATGATACTCTTCTCCCTCCCAGAAAGTTGTAGCAGGAGTAAGTTTGGTATTCACCACATATCCTTTTTCACGGAGTAGTGCAATGACCGCTTCGGCTTCTTGTTTCTGCTTTTCATTCAGATAAAATATCTCGCTGCGGTATTGCGGTCCGATGTCGGGACCCTGCCCGTCGGTTTGTGCCGGATCGTGAATCTCGAAAAAGAGCTTGCACAGTTCTGTGAACGATGTTTGTTCGGCATCAAATTCCACCAGCGTGGCTTCGGCATGTCCGGTGGTATGTGCCTTTACTTCTTCGTAGGCGGGATGTTCTTTATGTCCTCCGATGTAACCTACAGTGGAGCGTACCACCCCTTTAGCATGTTCGAACTGGTATTGTGCTCCCCAAAAACACCCGCAGGCGAATATGGCTTTTTCTATTTTCATGATGGTTTCTGTTTAAATGATTGTTCAAACTTACAAAAACTTTTTAATATACACTTATCCCCACGGATTATTCCATTACCTTTGCTTGCAGATTTAATTAAAATTGTGTCTGGATGAAAAGAATATTTCTATGTTTGATATGCGTTCTCTCGTTGGCAGCCGGTCGCGCGCAGTCGTACAACGAGCTGGTGGAAAAAGCTATGGACTATACATTTAAAGATAGCCTGCAGCAAGCCGAGCAACTGTTTCGCGAAGCTTTGCGGCTTGACCCTTACAATGCCCGAAACGCTTTGCTCTTTTCCAACCTGGGAACTGTACTGAAACGTCAGGGTAAGATAGACGAAGCAATAGAATCGTATACCATGGCATTGAACATTACTCCCTATGCTACAGCTATCCTGTTGAACCGTGCGACTCTTTATATGGAGAAAAACCTGACCGAGAAGGCTTACTTGGACTACTGCAACGTAATCGATTTGTTGCCGAACGATAAGGAAGCCCGTTTGTTTCGTGCTTATATTTATATGAAACGACGCCAGTATAAAGAGGCTCGTATCGACTATAATGTAATATTAGGTGTAGATGCCAAGCATAAGGCTGCTCGTCTGGGACTGGCTATGCTGGACCAGAAAGAAGGAAGATATATAGCTGCGCGAAATGGAATGGATTTGCTGATAGAGGATTATCCGAAGGATGCTTCTTTATATAAAATGCGCGCTAATCTGGAGCTGGAGCAGAACTTGCCCGATGCCGCTTTGCTTGATTTGGAAGAGGCTTTGAAACTTGATAGCCGGGATGCCGATGCATATGTAGTAATGGGAGATATTTATTTACAAATGGAAAAGAAGCATGAGGCAAGTGAAGCTTATGAGAAAGCAGTTTCACTGGGTATTCCTCGACTGGAACTGATGGAAAAAATAAAGAAATGCAAGTAATTGACTGATAAGTGTTTAAATCTCTGCTGAAAATTTGTACAAATTTTAAAAAAAGATGCCGAGGTTTTGGGTAAAACGTCGGCACATTTTTTTTAAACGTGCCGACGTTTTATT
This sequence comes from Bacteroides sp. CAG:1076, assembly GCA_000436795.1. Lineage (GTDB taxonomy): Bacteria > Bacteroidota > Bacteroidia > Bacteroidales > Bacteroidaceae > Phocaeicola. Next base: position 1,901 of record HF993226.1, on the reverse strand, counting down.
GAAAATGACTGCTTGTTTTCTTTATGAATGACGGGAAAGGTAAAAACGGTGCTTGAAAGACTTGGATCAAGCACCGTTTTGTCTGTTTATATCCGGTAAAAATAGTTGACTGTATTCCTCTTTTCTATCTGACGAATTTCCGAATCACTTCGATAAAATCCTTACCATATTTATCCCTCTTGTATTCGCCGATACCGCTGATTTCGCCGAAGGCTTCTATCGTAGTCGGGCGTGACGAGGCAAGCAGGTGAAGTGTCTTGTCGGAAAGCACGATATAAGCCGGTATCGCCTGCTGGTCGGCAAGTCTTTTTCGCAGTGCACGGAGCTCTTCGAACAATTGTTCGTCTTCGTTTTCGAACACCATTGGAGTAGGGAACAAAACATCGTTCGGGGCAGTCTGTTTACGTCTTTTCCCTGTTGCCTTCTCCGTGTAATCTTCACGTTTGATGACAACCAGCAAAGCACGTTCGTGTCCGAATAATACTTTTCGTCCGGCTTCGGTTATTTTCAGGTGATTTTTTTCGTTGTACGCCACTTCAAAGTAGCCTAAGTTCAGCATTTGCAGCAGGTAGTCCTGCCAGTCGCGAGCCGGAATATCCCGTCCGGCACCGTAAGTTTTCAGCTTGTCGTAGCCCCGTTCGATGATTTCCTGCGTAGCAGCTCCCTTCAGTATATCTATCAGCGTATTGGTAGCTACCTGCTGGTCGGCGCGTGCGATGGCACTCAGCGCCTTTTGTACGATAATGGTACCGTCGAACCGTTCGGGAGGATTGCGGCACACGTCGCAGTTTCCGCAGTCGTGATCCATTGTTTCGCCGAAATAGTTCAGCAGAATCCGTCGCCGGCAGATATCCGCTTCGGCATATTGCTGCATACGGTTCAGCTTTTCCATATTGATTTCCTGCTGATTGCTTTCGGCTGCAAACTTCGAGAGCAATACGATGTCGCCGAAAGAATAAAACAGCAGCGTGTCGCTGGGAAGTCCGTCACGTCCCGCACGACCGATTTCCTGATAAAAACTTTCAATACTTTTGGGCAGGTTGTAATGAATTACCCAACGCACATTCGACTTGTCTATTCCCATTCCGAAGGCAATCGTTGCACAAACCACCTGCACACGATCGTTGATGAAGTCATCTTGTGCTGCCTCGCGTGCCGCCGTGCTGAGTCCGGCATGGTAGACTGCTGTCGAAATGCCATGCTCTTCCAGCATTTCCGCCACCTTTTCTGTCTTGTTGCGGCTCATGCAGTAGATAATTCCACTTTCTCCGCGATGCCGCGCGATGAAATCGAAAATGGTACGCATCTTTTCTTTTTGCTGATAACCGCGTTTCACGTCCAGACTCAGGTTGGGGCGGTCGAAAGAAGAAATGAAAACTTTCGGGTCTTTCATGTCCAGTTGCTTAATGATATCCTGCCGTGTAATTTTGTCGGCTGTAGCAGTCAGCGCCACCACCGGAACATCGGGAAACTGCTGCCGGAGAACTTTCAGTTGGGTATATTCCGGACGGAAGTCGTGTCCCCATTGCGAGATGCAGTGCGCTTCGTCGATAGCAAACAGAGAAATACGGATATCTTTCAGCAGAAAGTTTATTTCGGTCATGAGCCTTTCGGGCGATATATAGAGCAGTTTGACTCTTCCCTGTCTGCACTCAAACCGGATATTGGCATCAGCTGTTTCATCGTTCGTACTGTTCAGTGCACGGGCAATGATACCATTCGCCTGCAAGCTCTCCACCTGATCCTTCATCAGTGATATCAGAGGAGAAACTACAATGGCAGTTCCTTCCATGAGCAATGCCGGAAGCTGGTAGCATATTGATTTGCCTCCTCCGGTGGGCATAAGTACAAGTGTATCTTTCCTAAAATCCGCAACTATCATCCAATACACGATTAAGGGT
>HF993225.1:46043-52986 GCA_000436795.1 Bacteroides sp. CAG:1076 | reverse complement strand
AAAACTGTGAAGTTGTAGTTGTTGCTGGTATCGGCGGAAGCTATCTGGGTGCCCGCGCCGTTATCGAAGCTATGTCCAACAGCTTCTTGTGGTTGCAAGAAAAGAAAGCAGGACAGCCTACTATCATCTTTGCCGGACACAACATTGGTGAAGATTACTTGTACGAGCTGACTTCTTTCCTGAAAGACAAGAAATTTGGTGTAATCAATATCTCTAAATCGGGTACTACAACCGAAACAGCTTTGGCTTTCCGCCTACTGAAAAAACAATGCGAAGACCAGCGCGGCAAGGAAATGGCACGTAAGGTCATCGTTGCAGTAACTGATGCAAAGAAGGGTGCAGCCCGTGTAACAGCCGACAAAGAAGGTTACAAATCATTCATTATTCCTGACAACGTAGGCGGACGTTTCTCTGTTCTTACTCCGGTTGGCTTGCTTCCTATCGCAGTTGCAGGCATCGACATCGACCAGTTGGTAGAAGGTGCACGCAAGATGGAAGAGGTTTGTGCTAACCAGAATATGATGGAAAACCCGGCTGCTCTGTATGCTGCGACACGCAACGAACTGTATCAGAGCGGCAAGAAGATTGAAATTCTGGTAAACTTCCAGCCGAAACTTCATTACTTCATGGAATGGTGGAAACAGCTTTACGGAGAATCAGAAGGTAAGGACCACAAAGGTATCTACCCAAGCTCTGTAGACTTCTCTACTGACCTGCACTCAATGGGACAATGGATTCAGGAAGGTGAACGTACTATCTACGAAACTGTTGTTTCTATTGAAACTCCGAACCACGAACTCCGTGTACCTTCTGACGAAGAAAACCTGGACGGTCTGAACTTCCTTGCCGGAAAGCGCGTAGACGAAGTAAACAAAATGGCCGAACTGGGTACTCAGTTAGCACACGTAGACGGCGGTGTTCCTAACATGCGCGTCAGCGTTCCGAAACTGAACGAATACTATCTGGGACAGTTGATTTACTTCTTCGAAAAGGCTTGCGGTATCAGCGGTTACCTGCTCGGAGTTAATCCGTTCAACCAGCCGGGTGTAGAAGCTTACAAGAAGAATATGTTTGCCCTGCTGAACAAACCAGGATACGAAGAAGAGTCTAAGGCTATCCAAGCTCGCTTGAAATAAAGACTACTGAATGAAGAATGGATAATGACAAATCGAGAAGGCAGTAACTCTTGCAGATACGGTCTTACTCGCTGGTCGTTATTCATTCTTCATTATTTATATATATTATTCTTAACTGAAAAGAAATGTTCCAACAAGCAATAAACAATTATCTTACCACACATCACTTTGACAAACTGAACCTGAAGGCTGTATTGTTCGACATGGACGGCGTACTATTCGACTCCATGAAAAACCATGCTACAGCTTGGCATGAAGCAATGAAGCAATACGGCATGCACTTGAGCCCCGAAGAAGCCTACATGCACGAAGGACGTACAGGAGCAGCTACAATCAATATTGTCAGCAGCCGCCAGCGGAACCACGAAGCAACCGAAGAGGAAATAAAAGAAATCTATCAGACAAAGAGTAACATTTTCAATTCACTCCCCAAGGCTGAACGGATGCCGGGTGCCCTGGAATTGCTGAACAAAATAAAGGCAGCAGGTCTGATTCCCGTCATTGTAACCGGTTCGGGACAAAAATCGTTGTTGGAACGCTTAAACAAAAACTTTCCCGGAATATTCAAGGCCGAACTGATGGTCACCGCATTCGACGTGAAATACGGCAAACCTAACCCGGAACCCTATCTCATGGGACTCCAGAAAGCCGGTGTCGAAGCCAACGAAGCCATCGTGGTAGAAAACGCTCCCCTGGGAGTCCGTGCCGGAGTTGCAGCAGGTATCTTTACCGTAGCAGTCAATACCGGTCCGCTGCCCGACAAAGTTCTGCTGGATGAAGGAGCCAATTATCTGTTCCACTCCATGCCGGATTTCAACAAGAATTGGGAAAATTTTTACCAAGCAATCAAATAAAATCGTATATTTGCATTTGAGCATTTACAAATGCTTATACTAACCCTAACAAATTCAATTGGATATTCGGGAAGGCTGCCTCGTGACGAAGCAGCCTTTTCTGTTTTATCTCTCCATGATTTCTACACACCCCAACATAAATTTTCCTGCCTAAAGACAAAAAGAAGTCACCGAATCGGTCACCCAATTGATATAAAAATGCTACCTCCCCCCAATCGAATACACATAAAAAAAGCCTACTAAAATGTTTTTTAGCAAGCTCTTACCCATATTGTCCTGATATAAGTACACCCATGGGGAGTCGAACCCCAATCGATGGAACCGGAATCCATTATTCTATCCATTGAACTATGGGTGCAAGTATTTCTCAAAACCGCGACAAAAATACAATTATTCTGCATCTTGTCCTAATAATCGAAGAGAAAAATAATAAGAAAGATGATATTTTTTCGATTTCCCAAATATCATTTTATCAACAAAAACAAAGAAACAAAACACACAATGATAATATTTTCATAAATCGCATTGCATTTTTACAAAATATAATTATCTTTGCCTACGTATTTAAATATAGAAAATTTTATAAGACATGAGTTACCTGATAAAACCAAACAACTATCGACCTTTGCTTGATATGAAGCAGACAGAGCTGGGAATAAAACAAATTAAAGATTTTTTCCAGCAAAATCTGTCCTCTGAATTGCGTCTGCGCCGCGTTACGGCACCGCTTTTTGTGCTCACAGGCATGGGTATGAACGATGACCTGAACGGAATAGAACGCCCGGTCACCTTTCCGATAAAGGACTTGGGAGAGCAACAGGCTGAAGTGGTACATTCGCTTGCCAAATGGAAACGCGTAACACTTGCCGACTATAATATAGAACCGGGATATGGCATTTATACGGATATGAACGCAATCCGTGCCGACGAAGAGCTGGGAAACCTGCATTCACTCTATGTAGACCAATGGGACTGGGAACGTGTCATCACGCCCGAACAGCGGACTGTGGATTTTCTGAAAAGCATCGTTACACGCATTTATTCGGCTATGCGCCGCACAGAATATATGATTTGTGAGGTCTATCCGCAAATCACCTCTTTCCTGCCCCACGATGTACATTTCATCCATTCGCAGGATCTGCTCGACATGTACCCCGACAAGACTCCCAAGGAACGGGAAGACTTGATTACCGAACGATATGGAGCTGTATTCATCATCGGTATAGGAGGCAAGTTGAGCAACGGACAGCCGCACGACAAACGTGCTCCCGATTATGATGACTACACGACAATCGATCCGAAGACCGGACTTCCGGGACTGAATGGCGACCTGCTGGTATGGAACAGCGTATTGGGACGCGCCATCGAACTCTCATCGATGGGAATCCGTGTAGACAAACCAGCACTGCTCAAACAGCTGGAACTGGCCGGAAAGGAAGAACGGACCAAACTTTATTTCCACAAAAGACTGCTGGAAGGTTCACTTCCACTCAGTATCGGAGGGGGTATCGGACAGTCACGACTCTGCATGCTGTACCTGAAGAAAGCACACATCGGCGAAATCCAAGCCAGCATCTGGCCGGAAGAGATGCGCAAAGAATGTGCCGAACTGGGCATGCAACTCATTTAAACACATAGGCAATACGCAAACTGATTTTTTCTCCAAGGCTGTCTCAGAGTCCATATATGAGGCAGCCTTATCTTGTTCTATAGTGCCCGCTTCACCAATCCGGCAGGATTTCCCCATCTCTAAAAGATAAACCGAGGAAGGTTATCGCCACATTCCATTATCTCTTTTCTTTTTTTGTACAAATCATTTTATTTTTTGTACAAAAAATAAAAAAACGTCGAGAGAAATTTATGTAATGAAGCCAATATTTTTCTTCCAACATCACCAATCCTTCATCTAAAGAACTTTTTTACCTTTCCTTGCCCTTCACGCCCTTCACCCCATAAAGCGAGCACATAAAAGACTCCTACCTCATCATATGGCCCAACAAGAACCGCTCCAATCTGCACTTCTGATGCCTATAATCTCCCTCCTTTCAGAGGACATTGTTTCCAACAACATTACCTCAGCAATCCAATTTCATGCAACACAAAGATATGGATAATGAAAAAGTTCTTTTCGCTGCAATAATAATTTACGCCTTTTTACTAAATTTGTCTGACATATATCATACATAAGTTATTCATTTAGAGAAAATACAGCATGAACGTACAGATAGAAGAATCGTGGAAGCAAGTACTGGCTCCAGAGTTTGACAAAGATTATTTCATACGCCTGACTGACTTTGTACGCCGGGAATATCAGACAACCACCGTATATCCTCCGGGAAAACTGATATTCAATGCATTCAACCTCTGCCCTTACAACAAGGTAAAGGTGGTTATCATCGGACAAGATCCGTATCACGGACCGGGACAGGCACACGGACTTTGCTTTTCCGTAAACGACGGCATCCCGTTTCCTCCGTCGTTACAAAATATATTCAAGGAAATACACGACGACCTGGGTACTCCTATGCCATCTACAGGCAACCTTACCCGCTGGGCAGAACAAGGTGTGCTGCTACTGAACGCCACACTCACTGTCCGTGCTCATCAGGCAGGCTCACACCAGCGGCAAGGCTGGGAAGAGTTTACCGATGCAGCTATCCGTGCCTTGGCCGAAAACCGCGAGCATCTGGTATTTATCTTGTGGGGATCGTATGCGCAAAAGAAGGGAGCCTTTATCGACCGCAACAAGCATCTGGTGCTTACTTCCGTTCATCCTTCGCCACTCTCGGCATACAATGGCTTCTTCGGCAACAAACATTTCAGCCGAACCAATGAATACTTGATTCAACATGGTGAGAAGCCTATCCAGTGGTAGGCCTTACGTACCAATATGCAAAGAGCCGCCGGATTATTTCCGGCGGCTCTTTGCATATTATCTATCAATCAATGTACATCAATACCATGTAACCTGACTACCCGTATTACTACGCTGATCCCATTTCAAAGCGTCGGTCAGCATAGCCGAATTGGCACGGATGGAGAAGTTATACGAAGTATACGGACCAAATACCAGACCGCAACTCATATTGAAACAGTGCAAGTCACGAGTGATGTTCACCGTGGTCATTGACATTTCTTTCGAAGTAAAGTCGTAACCACTCGAATAAGTTACGTTCCAGCGGCTACCCATCTTGATATTACCCGATATATTCAGCGAGTGAGTAAGCGAATATGGGTAACGCATGGTCTTGATATTAATCTGCTTCGTTCTGTCCTCACGAATACTATAGCTATAACTCAAGCTCAAACTCCACGGCAACTTGAAGGCAAGATAACCGTCCGGATCAAGAGTCGCATTTTCCGTCTTGCGAGTACCCGAATTATTCTTCTGGGTCATTTCGTCGTCGGTTTCTTCTTCATCCTCGTCGTCTGTATCCTTTTTATCCTTATCCTTTTTCTCGTCGTCCTTTTTGCCGAACAACTTTTTGAAAGTATCATTATTCAATGTATACGAGAAAGAACCGCTATATCCCTGGAATCGTCCGAAACGTCCGTACGACCATTCTGTACGGTCACTTTCAACTACATTACCATTTTCGTCGAACTTATAAGCATAAGTTGCAAACGTTGCATTCATGTTGAACGTATAATTCTTGGTCAACTTCAGACGAGCCGTCAGCGAAAGATTACTCCACCGCTTCTGAGCAATATCGTACGACAAGCTTCCGCTCAAGTCATCAATCAGACTGATCTTCTTGTAACCCGTTGTATCCTTATCGGAAGCCATTTTCATTTCCAGATTATTCTTCAGCGAGAAGCTGACATTCTGTGACACACCTTTACCCGGATAGCTGTAAGGAGCACCTTCATAGGGCGAATACTCTGCCATGCGGACCTCACCGTTTTCGTCGGTATAGGTGTATGTTTCGTAATAACCGTAACGCGACTTACCGAAGTCCGGCGTATATGTATAGCTGACCGACGGAGTTACGACGTGACGAATCACAATCTCCTTGCTCTTCATAAACAAAGGCTTATACATACCATACAGCTTTGTATTCATCGAAACAGCCATATTATAATCGTATACACGATTGAACCCGTTGATGGTATCCTTTACCACTTCGTGCGTTTTTTCATCATAACTCTGCATGACTTTACGCGTATACCAGCGTTCGGTATAGTTGAACGAAGGAGTAATATTGATGTATTTAAACAAGCTGAATGTAGCCTCAACCGGAATAGTATGCTTCATACCTGTCTTCCATTTCGAGAAAGGAGTCTTGAAAAGCAGATTATCCTTTGTATCAACACTATTTGTCAAAGCACCTGTATACTGGAAAGAAATCTTTTCATACCAGCGTTCGTCGCCGGCAGCTTTCTTGCGCTTGAACGGATAAATACGGCTCAAAGAAATATTCAGGTCAGGCAAAGTCATATTGACAGAAGAGTCCCTCGTATTCTGAGTAATATTAAACGTACTCGAAATATTCAGGCCAATTTCCGGAAAATTTCGAGAATAACTGATACTTGACGCCTTTGTGTTGTTACTATAAGCAGAAGGGTCGTACAATGAACTCAAGCTCGAACGGTCGTAACTACTGGTTGCAAAGTTTACACTGGCCGAGAAAGAGCTGTTCGGACTTGCTTTCGAATCCTGACGGTGACTCCACTGTATACGGAAATCTTTAGAAACCGCATAATCGGGCATGTTCTTTTCTCCCGTCTTTGTCACCAGATAACTGGCATTAAAATAGCCACTATACTTATAACGCTTATTATAATTGGAAGCAGCCGACAGTCCCCATGAACCTTTTGTATAGATTTCTCCCAGCACTTTCAAGTCTACCCTATCGTTGATGGCAAAATAATATCCACCATCACGCAGATAAAAACCACGATTCATTTCGTCACCATACGTAGGCATGATGAAACCTGAAGAATAACTGCTGC
>HF993225.1:0-45966 GCA_000436795.1 Bacteroides sp. CAG:1076 | reverse complement strand
CGGAAGAGGGACATCTTCTACTACAAGCTGGGCAGGCCCGAATACAACATCCTTCTTTGGACGTACCTTGGCCATAGACAATTTCAAATAAAAGTGCGGATGTTCCTTGTTGTCGCAGGTAGTATATTTACCCTGAGTCATGTAAATTTCATCATCTGCTCCCTTTTTGGCATTCTCACTGGTTACGTATCCTTCACCCTGCTGCGTTACAATGTTATTGATAAATCCCTTCTTAGTCTTGAAATTATAACGCATTGTCTTCGATTCGTAGGGTGTTTCTCCATCCTTAAAGACAGGAGTTCCCTGCTCTACACCAGTCGTATCAGCAACACCACGGGCATAGACCGTACTGCTGTCCATATTCATGGTTATCAGAGCAGAAGTCAACTCAATGTTTTGATAATTGACTTTACCATCACCATACAGATGAGCAAAACCTCCTTTGGTAAAAACGATGGAATCGGAAGCCTCGTAAATTACAGGTGCATCCAGAGGTTGTTTCTTAGAAGTAGTATCAAGGGCCAGCGAATCTGCACCAACAGAATCTACGGCCAGCGAGTCCATATGCAGTGAATCGCCTTTAAGTGAATCGACCGCCAGCGAATCGGCATGAGCTTCCGTTCTGTTTCCTCTCATTCTCTTTCCTCTGACACGCTGCGTTTCAGCATACAGAGAGAAAAAAAATCCCAAAAAGAACAGAACAAACAATAAATATGTAGCTTTTTTAAATGACGCCATTCATCAATCTTTTACGCAATGCGGTGCAAAAGTAAGCATTCTCTCGCAAATAAACACAAGAGCCACAGATTTTAATGTATTTTTTAAGACTATAAAAAGAGTTTACACCAGTGGTCAAAACGTTTACCGCCTTCTTCACCATAACGGGCAACACTCTTGCGCGCCTTGTCGATACTCTTCTCACGGTCGAGCTTGGTCTTGGAAAAGAACTTGTCGGCAAAACAAATGATTTGTTCCTCCAGACTGACAGGCATCATTTCTCTGTGAGGAACAGGCAAGTCCTGACGTATGATATCCTGCAAGGATAATCCGGCACCGGTGTGACGTTCGCAGACTAATGCATGTTTCGGAAACCCTTCCTGACGAACAAGTTCGGCTCCCAAGTAGCCATGACAGATATAAGGATACTTTCCAAAGCAACAGATACCTTCTGCATCGGTCCGAAATATTCCGATATCGTGAAGCATGGCTGCTTCTTCTATAAACTGCAAGTCTAAATTCAGTTCGGGATGTTTCTTCGCCAGCGCAAGAGCCTTATCGGCTACCGAACGGCTATGTACCAGCAAGATGTGTTTCAATTCGTTGTCTTCAGGATAATACTTATCTATTAATGCCAGTGGATTCATGGATTTTTTCTTTTATTATTACCTTTGTATGAAACAAAGGTACGAAAAAATTATTTGTCCCACATGAAATATATTACTTTATTCGTTTGCTGGCTGCTGACAGTCGTGCAGGCATCAGCACAGGTTCGTAACGGCGCCGACAAGATGGAACAGTTGCTTCCTATGCTAAAAGACAAGCAGATATCACTGGTAGTAAACCATACTTCTCTGGTAAATGGTGTGCATCTGCTCGACACATTGTATAACAGTGGCATACACATTGTGCAGGTTTTTACTCCCGAACATGGTTTCCGGGGAGATGCCGATGCAGGAGAAATAGTCCGCAACGGCAAAGACATCCGCACCCACGTTCCCATCATTTCGTTATATGGAACACAAAAAAAACCTCAGCCAGCACAACTGAGCCAAACTGATATTGTTATCTTCGACATGCAAGACGTCGGAGCGCGATTTTATACTTATATCAGTACGATGTTTTATGTAATGCAAGCGTGTGCCGAAAACCGGAAAGAGCTGATCGTGCTGGATCGTCCTAACCCCTGCGACTATGTAGACGGTCCGGTACTCAACCTGAAATACAAGAGCTTTGTGGGAATGTTTCCAATTCCTGTCCTGCACGGATGTACAATAGGCGAGCTGGCACAAATGATTAATGGAGAAGGATGGCTGGGAAAGGGCCTTCAATGCCAGTTGAAAATCATTACAGTAGAAAACTGGAAACACGGTCAGCCTTATTCACTTCCGGTAAAACCCTCACCCAACCTGCCCAACGACCAGGCCATCGCACTTTATCCGTCCCTCTGTCCTTTCGAAGGAACCTCTGTGAGTGTCGGCAGAGGAACAGAATGGCCTTTTCAGGTAATAGGCAGTCCCTTTACCCGGCAGACGTTCAGTTTCTGCTTCAAGCCACGTTCTTTGAAGGGTTCAGACAAGAATCCGCTGCACAAAAACATAAACTGCTACGGGATAGACCTCCGTACTTCTTCCCAAATACCGCAAGGATTTTCGTTGCAATATGTACTCCAATTCTACAAAGCTTATCAAGCCTGTATGCCTGATGCCGAAAAGTCATTCTTCACCCGTCCTAAATGGTTTGACCTTCTGATGGGAACCGGGCAGGTCCGACAGGATATTCTGCAAGGGAAAACAGAACAGCAAATTCGCTCTGCATGGAAAGATGATCTGGAGAAATACAAAATTATGAGAAAAAGATATCTGCTTTATGCCGATTATCCGGAAGAATAGACAAAAAAATCCGGGGGACTTTTCATTAAAGCCCACCGGATTTTAAATTATGATGCAAAAATTTCTGCTTTTAGATACCCAAAGATTTCTTGACTGCTTCTACCTTTTCTGTTGCTTCAGCATCAGCTCCTGCAAAACATTTCGGGCAACCCATCTCACCTTTAATTTCCATGTAGAATTTAATCTTCGGCTCTGTTCCTGACGGACGTACAGAAACCTTTGTTCCATCAGCTGTAAAGAACTGAAGTACATTCGATGGTTCCGGCATATTCAAATCGGTTACATTACCCTTATTGTCTGTAGCTTTCAGAGTCTTGTAATCTTTAACCAATACAACTTCCGATCCACCCAGTTCTTTCGGAGGACAAGCGCGGAAGTTTTCCATCATAGCCTTAATTTCATCGGCTCCACTCTTACCCGGTTTTACAACGTTCACTGTAACTTCCTTAGAGAATCCGTATTCTACATAGATTTCCATCAAGATATCATACAGTGTTTTGCCTTGGTCTTTTGCCCATGCACAAATTTCAGCAAGCAAAGAACATGCAGAAACTGCATCTTTATCGCGTACAAAATCTTCTGCAAGGAATCCGTAGCTTTCTTCACCACCGCCGATATATTGTTCTTTACCTTCACGCAAACGAATCTCACGAGCAATCCATTTGAATCCAGTATAGCAGTCGTACATCTTGATATGATTCTTATCAGCAACCGATTTTATCAGTTCAGTAGTAACAATTGTCTTTACAACAAATTCGTTACCCTTCATCTTACCCATTGCAATACGGTTCTTGATAATGTAATACAAGAAGATCAAACAAGTCTGATTACCGTTAATCAATACCCATTCACCCTTGTCATTCTTACAAGCCATACCTACACGGTCGGCATCAGGGTCGGAAGCCATGACGATATCCGCATCAATTTCTTTAGCAAGCTTGATAGCCAATGTCAAAGCTTCTGCATTTTCCGGGTTCGGAGAAACGACTGTCGGGAAATCACCACTCTTGACCATCTGTTCAGGAACGCAATGAACATTTTCGAATCCCCACAACTTCAGTGACTGCGGAATCAGCATCATACCAGTTCCGTGGATAGGAGTATAAACAATCTTCAAGTCTTTCTGACGTTTGATAACTTCCGGATCGATGGAAATAGTATGAACCTGACGCAAGTATTCATCATCAATTTCCTTACCGATAATCTGAATCAGCTCCTTATTGCCTTCGAATTTAATATCAGATGCAGAAGCAACCTTGTTTACTTCCTCAATAATACCTTTATCGTGCGGGGCAAGAACCTGAGCTCCATCGTCCCAATATGCCTTATAACCGTTATATTCTTTCGGATTGTGAGAAGCTGTAAGAATAATACCGCTCTGGCATCCCAAATGACGAATAGCAAATGACATCTCTGGAGTAGGACGCATGTCTTCGAACAAATAAACCTTAATTCCGTTTGCAGAGAAGATATTCGCAGAAATTTCGGCAAACAGACGACTGTTGTTACGACAGTCATGACCAACAACTACAGAAATATCTTTTTTGCCTGCAAAACATTTGTTCAGATAGTTAGACAATCCCTGAGTAGCCGCACCAACAGTGTAAATATTCATACGGTTTGAACCTACACCCATGATGCCACGCAAACCACCTGTACCGAATTCAAGGTCTTTATAAAAAGCTTCTATCAATTCTGTTTTATCAGGATTTTCCAACATACGCTTTACTTCGGCCTGAGTTTCTGCATCATAAGCCGGAGTTAACCACTTCTGAGCTTTGTCAGAACACAATTTAATCAATTCTTCGTTTTCCATGATTTTATAATCTTTATATAATTATTGATGTTTTCTCATTTATGTATTAGCGAAACAAAAATAAAAGATTCGTTCTAATTATCCTAATTATTTTTTGCAAAAAACAAGCCTTCTCAGCCGAATTATTGTTATTTGTCGTTACACCAAGTAAAAATACAAAATTCTTATACATCCTCTCTTTACCTACTTTCCGAACCATTTACGAACAAAGTATTTTTGCCTTGGCAGAACTTTTATTGATCCAAGAAAAAAAATCCCTGACAAACTTGAAACGATCTATAAATCAAGAAAATTTATAACATTCGGCAACTGTATAATCCATACAAAACAAAAAGGAATATGCTATCAAAAAGAGAAGAATAATTTGCATTAAAAATATAAATTAACCATATTTGTAACAGAGAAAAACAAGAACAAATCTTTTTAACAACAAGTACCTTAGTATGCAAGAACATATTTACATTTTAGATGACCATCCTATTATTGCGGAAGGGTTAGCCAAACTGCTGACCCTCGACAATAAATATAAAATTACAATAGGCAAACATTATTCTGAATTATACAATTATATAGACAACAATCCACTTGATCTCCTAATTGCAGACTACGAATTGCAAGACAAAACCGTATTGGAACTGCTCCCCTATCTGCAAAAGAAAATACCTCAGACTCCTGTATTGATTTATACAATGCACACAGAATTCTGGATCATAAAGCTTCTTATAAAAAAAGAAGTTGCCGGTATTGTTACCAAAAACGACGATACAGATGAAGTGAAAAAGGCCATCGATACTATTTTATCGACAAAAAACAAATATTATTCTCCGACAGCCTTAAACATTACATTGTCGCTTATAGGAGATCACTCCGTAATGGATTCAATTACTTATACTCCGAGTCCACGCGAAAAAGAGATTATCAATATGTTGTCTTGTGGATACACCTCCGAAGAGATCGCACAAAAACTAAATCTCAGCAAGAGTACGATTGATACAATGCGCAAGAATATATTATTAAAAAGCGGTGCGATCAATGTTTCACATCTTATGCGCCTGGCTTTCATTAAAGGATGGATTACAGCATGAGAAGATTTATATTTATTACGTTTCTAATTGCTTTTGCAGGGCATATTATTGCGAATGACTTCGACTTCACCAAGCAAATACAACAATATGGAGACGAAGGAGATTTTTACCGAATGGATTCCATATATTCTCTTGCATGCCGGCAAATAAACTATAGCAATGATCCTGTATCTGCATTAGACCTGAATATTACCTATGCAACTTATCTCAACTCCAAAAGAGATTATACCAAAGCATATTCCATTCTTAAAGATGCCAGAGAAGAAGCCATACGCCTGAAAGATAGAAAATATTCTTCCGAAACACGAAAACAAATACAGCAGTCGGAAGGCATAGCGACTTATGAAATAGCCTATGGACTATGGTCAAGCAATAAACTTTACGAAGCCAAGAAGTTTACAGATGAAGCAATTGACCTGTTTGTTCAAATCAAAGATACCGCACGTCTGGCCGAATCGTACAATTTGTCGGGAGTTATACACAAAAACTTATTCATGCTCGACAAGGCAATTCTGATGTACAAAGAAGCGCTGAAAATAACAGAATATCAGAAGGACTACAATCTGTCTGCCATTATTATCAGCAACATAGCCACACTATACAACGAACTGGAGGAAACTCAACAAGCTATCACCTTCTCACGAAAAATATTTTCATATCCACAAACAGATACACTTGCATTCAATAATCAAATCAACAAGATAAGCTACCTGTGCAATCATGCCATTCTGCTGACAAACGGAGAATATTATCACAATGCACTCGACAGTTTGCAACTGGCAACAAAACTTTTGCAAGAGAACATGCCGGCTGGATTGAAACTTTATGTATACACCAACTATGCTAAAGCTCTTTATGATACAGGCGACTCCCGCTCGGCTATCCGTTATTATCAAAAAGCTATAAGCTATAAAAAGCAGACCCAAAATGAATACAACATAGCCAACCTCGATTATCTGTATGGCTACATGCTTTTCCAAGCTACCGATTCTTTGCAACAGGCTCATAACTATCTATCGAAGGCATTAGCCTTTTACAGAAAGAATCCCAGCATAATGCTGACGAAATCACTTCTTGCCCTGGCAGAGATAGAATCGAAAAGAAATCATCCGCAGACGTCCTACCAGTTAGCTCTCGAAGCATACGAAACAGAACAAAAGATACAGCACAAGAGTTTTCATAACCGCTTGGCCGGATTCGAAGCCGAACTGGAAACCAAAGAAAAAGACCTGAAGATTATCAGCCTTAATGCCGAACAGGCAAAAAACAAGGCCGCCTACCAGACACGCACTTATATTATTTCCAGCATACTCGTACTAATTGTACTATTATCCGTCATCATCATTATCAGTCTCCAAAAAAGAAAAGTTGCCCTTAAGCTCAAACACTCGGAACTGGAAAAAGAATTAAAGAACAAAGAAGCACAAAGCAAACTGCTCATTGGAGAAATGAATAAAAAAATGACCGACCAATATCTGAAAGGACTGGAAGACAGCAACGAACACATCTCGAAAGAACTCCATAACGATGTATGCAATGAATTGCTGGCAATAGAGATGCAATTGAAACAAACAAGCGCCGGCCGTCTGGCAACGCAACTGGGAGAGATACGAGAAAACGTACGCAATATATCACATCAACTATCGGCTCCTAACTTCAGCAACATCAGCCTATACCAGATGTTCAATTTATATATTGAAAAACTGAATACATTAAATACTCTTACAATACACCCTTACATATCGGATGATATAATGAATCTGACTATACCATCCGAAAACATAGTAGAAATATACAGAATCTTACAAGAAATTATCTCCAACATCATCAAACATGCCAATGCAAGAAACATGTACCTCACCGTAGGTTATGACCAAAACGAAGTGGAAATAGTCATCGAAGACGACGGCAAAGGTTTCGATACGTCTTTATCCCCCAATATTCTAACCTCGGGATTGGGCTTAAAGACTATAAAAGAACGCAGCTACAAATTACAAGGAGAATGTAAAATTGAATCTACTTTAGGAAAAGGGACAATCATTCATATGCGTTTTCCCGCCTGAAAGGTACCCATCACATAAAGACATTTTGCATAAAAAAGATAGGATACATCTTCACGATGTATCCTATCCAAACTTGCACAACGCGCTTGTGCCCCATCTCTAAATAAAAAACAATTTTAAATTATAGTATAATATTTTTTTACATTTCACTTTCCCACTTACGCTTACATAGCCTTTTATTTATAGCTTTATTGTAAACTTAAACCTTTCTTTACAAAAGTACGTAATTGAAAGAAACAAAATACCCCCATAAATAATGATTCTACTATCACTATTTATAGGGGAAAATGAACAGCCCTTTCAACGTTTATCAAAAAAGAATATAGCAGGCTTATTCCTTCAACGGCTGTTCTACTTGTATACTTCCTGCTATTTTAGCTTTTTTATTTCACCAAATAACGATCTCCTGTAGCCTTAACTACCTCTTTCAAGAATTCCTGTGGATAACCCGGGCGGTCGAGAGGAGCTGTATTTCCTGTTTCCGGACGAACAATCTTACCGTCTTTTACTCGTTTCACTACACCGTCGTTATAACGGACAATCAGAAACTCACCCAATTTCTTCCAACTGTCTACAGCAGTCTGAGCAGCCATACCCGTATAGTTGGTCAGAAAATCTTTTGCCTTCTGCGGATCTTGCGCATACAGTTTCATGGCTGTACTTTCCACACCTTCCTGAGCATTGGCATACATGTCTTCCAGCGAATTCTGAACCGTACGCATATCGTCTACCATCAGACTGTAGCGAGGACGGATCATGTCAGCCACCCAGTTATAAATCCAGAAAGCAGAGTTCCACGAGAATGTCACACAGTCACCTTCACCTTCGGCATAAGAAGCCGGAACCTTGTCGGTATTGCAATATACCGGAGTAAAGACCGTCATGTTTGCGTCGTCCAGTCCGAACCAAAGAACGCCGCCGATTGCATCGGGCATAGTAGAACGCATCTGAGCCACAAAGACAAAACCACTCTGCTGAGTTGAAATAGGACGTTCGTTGAAATAAGTCTTTCCATCTACCTCGAAGGTCAACGGCGACAAACGGTAAGGCATCTGAAAAGCTCCTGCACCCATATCGTTGGTAATATCAAGCGGAGTACCTTCATAATGATCACGCATAGCATACTGAATGTCGCGAACAGAAATCTTACGGTCGGGCTTTACATAAAGCGGCATCGGCTCCTTGCTTTCACCTTGTATATACGAAAGATAAGCCTGACCTGTCACCTTGCTGAACATATTATAATAACTCCAGACACGAGCCTCGCAAGCACGCAAGCCACTGAAGTCGAGCGGACAGTAAGCATCTGCAAAACTGAAGTCCTTGTTTACGCCATCAAAGTAACCTTTCTCGCGGGCAAACGAAATCACGTCCGGAGAATACAGACAATTATCCTTATCATTCATATCGAATTTATGGATGCGGCTCTGATTTGCGTGCGCCGCGATGCAATCATCCGGAATACGGACAGCCACCCATACGGCACCTTTCACTCCGGGACCCTTACCAATCATTTCCATAATCCAGGCCTCGTTCGGATCGGCAATGGTAAACGACTCACCACTACTGTAATAACCATACTCTTTTACGAGGTCGGTCATTACCTTGATAGCCTCTTTTGCTGTACGTGAACGCTGCAAAGCCACATAAATCAAGCTTCCGTAATCCATCACTCCGGTTGTATCAACCAGTTCCGGACGACCACCGAAAGTCGTTTCTCCGATAGTTACCTGAAACTCATTCATGTTTCCTATTACATTATACGTCTGCTTGGCCTCCTTTATCTGTCCCAGATACTTACCCGTGTCCCATTCGTAAATATTACGCATAGTACCCGATGCATGTACAGCAGCCGGATAATGACACAAGTACCCGAACATACCGTACGAATCGGCCGAATAGGATACGATTACAGAACCGTCGGCAGAGGCTTTCTTACCGACAATCAAGTTGGTACACGCCCAACCGTTTACACACACAGCCGCCAGAAGGCAGACTGCCAACATTAGTTTTTTCATCATACGTATTTAGAATTTATATTGTTTCCGCGTTTCATTGCCACAATTGTCAGTCACAACCACTTCCAGCTTATGAGGCACACCTTTCTTTATACGCCCCGGATCCTGAATGACAAGAATACCTTTTTTCAGTCCGAAAAGCACAAAATTGCCATCCACATACACCTTATAGCTTTGAATCCCCGTCTGACCGTCGCTCACCTTAAAGCGAATGTTCCGGCTTGTCCGCCAGCTTCCCAGCCCCAAAGGAGTCACCTGTGGAGAAACCGTATCGACAGCCACGGCAAACGTGCCCAGCGTTCTGACTTTTGTCTTTACCCATCCGTTCTGATACTTGCCACCTGCAGAAGCCCGCCACTTTCCGGCCTTCTGGACAATGTAATATTTTGTTGTATCGGCTACAGGCAGATGACGTACTCCGATAGACAAATCGCAGAAGCTGTGCAAGGGTGTACGTCCGATATCGAGTACATAATCGAAAGAAATGTCGCTGCTGTCACCACTTACCCTCGTCCGCAGTTCAGCGTCGTCGTATACCATTCCCTTCGGCACCACCAGTTCCATACCCGGCTCCTGAATTACATTCGTCTTGTTCCAGTACAACATCTTGTTTGCCTTGGGTGTGTAGGGAGGAATCTCCTGTTTCTTGCCACGAACCGTAAACTTATATCGGCGCTTATTGCCGAAATTATCCTCCAGCACGTAACAGAAATGATAGTCACGTTCCTCGTCGATTGTTACCAGACCGCGGTCGGGACCCGTTTCCAGCAAGCGCAATTTATTGCCCAGCAGTTTATACGAACGCATGATAAGACGGTTGGTACGCATCAGCTCATCATAGTCGGTAAACCCGTTTATCATGCGGTTTTCATCAGACGACACCTCATCGGTAGTACTGTTGAACACCTTTACAGAATCGACATACAAGGTTACCGAGTGAACCCCATAAAAATTGGACGTTCCGTCCATGTAATCCTTCGCACTGATACCCGTATAAATCTGTCCCCAGGCAGTGAACCGCTGATTCAATGCTCCTACAGCAACCAGCTTTTTCGCAGAAGAGCCATTTACCACTCCCTTGCCTCTGACCGGATAAATCCCCACCAGACTGCCGACAGGCGCCTTGGTATCTTTCAGATACTGCCGGAAAAACGGCATCGGGTCCACATAATCCCCATTATCATTCCGGCGGAGCTCCAGATGCAGGTGAGGTCCTGCCGAAGCACCCTCATTGCCACTCATGGCTATAATATCGCCTGCCTTCACCGGAAGCAGCCCCGGTTCGGGATGCAAGTCGCACACAAAAGTTTCGTGTTCGTACTGATATGCACGTACATACTCCTGTACTTTCGGAGCAAACGATACCACATGACCGTAAACCGAAGTATATCCGTTAGGATGCGTCACAAAGATAGCCTGTCCGTATCCGCCGTGCAATACCATAATGCGCGACACATAACCGTCGGCTACACTATGAATCGGTTTCCCCGTCACTCCCTGTGTCTTAATATCCAGTCCGTTATGAAAATGATTGGGACGCAGTTCTCCGAAATTTGCGCTCAGCAACAATGGAAAATCGAAAGGAGAACGAAACTCTGCTCCCACATTTTTTTGAGCCTGCACGCCGAGACTCATTCCCAGTGCAAGCGTCAACAATGTATTTCGTATCATGTTAATGTCTGTTTTTTCTCCACAAATATACAGCATTTATTTTTGATACATCCCGATTTTGCTTACCTTTGTATAAATGGGTATTGCTATCGGGCATCTTTTCGTATACGTTTTCTTATCAAAGCTGGAAAAAGACCGTCACATTTACCACTTTGCTTTTACTCTTTTTATTATGCAAAATTTTCAATAGGACTAAATAAATCGATGACAAGCAACCTGGCACTATGGATGGCAGGCTGCACTCTTTGCGATAATGTGATGACTGGATAATGGATGAAATCGTAACTTGAATGGTTCTGGAATTTATCCTTCTACGACTGAACAACCGGCAACGGAAAGCATCCGGCAGCATCTGTTCTTCCTCTTGGCGGCAATCCTGCCTCACAGAGGGTGCTGTAGTAGATACGTTGCAGGCAGGAACCGGCAGAAAAACAACGTCATTATCTCCTGCTTGCGACGAATCTCAAGTATCCTTCCATCTTTTTTGCATAAAAATTTGGTAAATATGCAAAAGCACATTACCTTTGCCGCATCAAAACATCAATAACCCATGAATGTAAAAGCGACACATACTCCCGTTAAACTCCTGCTGCACGAACCAGTGTGCAACGGTTATCGCGTCGTACACATACATTGGTTCAGCGGATTTCTATGAGGCGTCGCCGCATCTGGCGGCTTGAAACTTGAATGACTAAATCAGTTTTAACCTCATAATTGCGTAATATATGTTTTCTATTATCGGATTTATGTTGACAGGTATCGCTGTGGGATATCTGTTCAGAAATATTGCCTTTCTGCAAAAGACAGAAAAAACGATCTCACTGACCATTTTCCTGCTGCTGTTCCTTTTGGGAATATCGGTCGGCTCGAACGAATTAATCATCAACAATCTGGCTACATTCGGCTGGCAGGCTGCCATTCTGGCTGTTTCGGCTACTTGCGGAAGCATTCTGGCATCGTGGATGGTGCTGAAACTGTTTTTCAAGAAAGGAGGCAAACAATGAAAGGAAGTATTATCGTATTGCTGTTCTTCGTGGCAGGTTGCATACTGGGACTGACCGAATGGCTTCCGTTCGATATGAAGCAGAGCAACCTGACTTTATACATTTTATATGCTCTGATGCTACAGGTGGGACTAAGTATCGGTTCAAGCAAGGAACTGAAACACATTATAGCCGACCTCCGGTTGAAGTATTTGCTCATTCCTCTGGCTACCATTTGCGGCACACTGCTTTTTTCCGCACTTGCCAGTGTACTGCTTTCACGCTGGAGTATATTCGACTGCATGGCGGTGGGCAGCGGATTTGCCTACTATTCGCTCTCGTCTATCCTGATCACACAGTTCAAGGAACCTTCCCTCGGACTCCAACTGGCGACGGAACTGGGTACGATTGCTCTGCTGTCTAACATCTTCCGCGAGATGATGGCTTTGCTCGGAACTCCGCTATTGTGCAAGTATTTCGGCAAGCTGGCACCTATTTCCGCTGCCGGAGTCAACTCGATGGATGTGGTTTTGCCCATGATTACCCGTTACTCGGGTAAGGATATGATGCCGGTAGCCATCTTCCACGGCATACTGATAGACATGAGCGTGCCCTTCTTCGTATCATTGTTCTGTAAGCTATAATAAAACATGTGCAGCCAGCCTGCAACATGTCCAGAGATATACACCGAAATCTCCTCAGGTTTCTGATGAAATTTGTACAAATTTTTAGCGTTTTTGTACAAAACATAAAAATCTTTGTACAAACTTTCAGAAGAAGCTCTTATTCTTTTTTTTCATTTTCCTCAGCCTTTTCGCTCCTTCCTGCCCGGCTATTCTTAACCGTAGCAGACAAAAGAGTGAAAAGGCTGAATCATTTTCCTACAAGCTATTACCTTTAGTTATAACAGATAAATATTTTTCAATAGGTTTGTACTATATAATAACTTACCTTTGCAGCGGAAAAAGAAATTAATCACTAAAACAATTATTATACGATGTTCGAAAAAGGAAACAGAGGAAATACCATTCATGGTATCTTGTTGATTGCATTGTTCTCATTTGCGGCATTTTATATTGCCGAAATTCCGTTTGTAAAAAGTCTGTCATTCAGTCCGCTGATTGTAGGTATCATCCTGGGTATGCTATATGCCAACAGCTTGAGAAACCATCTGCCCGAAACATGGGTGCCGGGTATCAAGTTCTGTACCAAGCAAATTCTGCGTGCGGGTATCGTTTTATACGGTTTCCGACTGACTCTTACACAGGTGGCTGCTGTAGGACTACCTGCGGTTATAATAGATACTATCATTGTAGTAGGTACCATTTTCCTGGGAATCTGGCTGGGACGTATCATGAAAATGGATAAAGATACTTCACTGATGACTGCAACAGGTAGTGCTATCTGTGGTGCTGCTGCCGTACTGGGTGCAGAACCTGTAGTGAAATGTGAAGGTCACAAGACTGCCATCGCTGTATCTACGGTAGTCATTTTCGGAACAATCTCCATGTTCCTCTATCCTATCATGTATCGTGCCGGAATATTGGACGGACTGGACAACATGGGTGTAGCCATCTATACGGGAAGTACCCTGCACGAAGTAGCACACGTAGCCGGAGCCGGTAATGCTATGGACCCGACAGATGCTCTGGGAATTGCCGGAACTGCTACCATTACCAAGATGATCCGTGTCATGATGCTTGCTCCGGTCTTGGTTATCATGAGCTTCGCACTGGCAAAACGCAAGAGCAGTGCAAACGGCGAAAAGGCTGAAAAGAGTAAAATTACCATCCCCTGGTTTGCCTTTGGATTTATTGGAATTATCTGTGTGAACTCACTTTTGCAATACGTTCTGGGCGTAGACAGTGTAAAAGATATTCCACTGAACGGAGCAATCGAATATATTGATACTTTCATGCTGACGATGGCCATGACCGCTCTTGGTACAGATACCAGCATCGAAAAGTTCAAACAGGCTGGTGCCAAGCCGTTCTTGCTGGCAGGCTTGCTGTACATCTGGCTGGTAGGCGGCGGTTATCTGCTTACTAAATACCTGGTTCCTGCATTCATGTAAAAATAAATATATCGCAACAAGCCCCGGCATGTTCCTTGTCTGCTTCTGGCAGTCGGGGTACATACCGGGGCTTCTTTTTATTCTAAACTGCTTGCCTCAGTGCGCTATCATCATCTTACCAATGATATCGCCTGCATTCTTACAGTTTTCCAAGTAATTCTGTACAAAACGCATAAAGTTGGTAGACGAGGCTTCTTCCTGTCCCTGTAAATATACGAAACAGAAATGTCGCTTAATTTGCAGCCCGTTTACATCGATTATCTTGAACTCTCCGTCACGCAGTTCACGCAGAATGGCCTGCAGTGATATGATTCCCATCGTGGAACTGTTTCTTAAAAACTGCTTGATGCTTTCGGTACTTCCCAGATGTAACCGGACATTCATCGACGAAAGTTTCAGCCCTTGCTCGGAAAGAGCCATTTCGATGGCATCGAGCGTGCCCGAACCTCTTTCGCGAAGCACCAAAGGAATTTCTCTCAGTTCGTCGAGGGTGAGCGAATCTTTGGCAGCCAGTGGCGACGAAGCACAGACTACCGGAACCAGTTCATCGTGAAGGAAAGGTTCATATTTCAGGTTGGGCAGGCGGAATACTCCCTCTACCATACCCAAGTCAATATCGTGTTCCTGTAACGCCTGTTCGATGTTGCGCGAATTGGTATCGATAAGCGAAACGGTAATCTTGGGATATTTCTCCGTAAACCCGGCAAGAATGGGCGGAAGCACGTACTGGGCTATCGTAGTACTTGCTCCCAGACGAAGCTGACCGTTGTATTCATTGTGCAGCAAGTGCATGTCATACTCCAGCTTACGGTATTCGGAAAGGATGCGTTCGCAATGCTCCAGCAACACGTAGCCCGACTCGGTCAGCGAAATTTTGTTGCCAAGCCGGTTGAACAAACGGGTCTGATACAAGCTTTCCAGCTCGCGTATGTGCTTGGTTATGGCGGGCTGGCTGACGAACAACTCCTGAGAAGCTTTGGTAAAGCTCAGGTTTTTCGCCACACTGTAGAATACTTTCAGACGGAAATCGGACATTTACAGTTCCTCCGCACGGACTCCCAACGACTGAAGAACGGGAAATCCCAACATTTCGAATGAGTAATCGCCTTCGTAGGCAGGAGGATTCATACCGAAAACGGTAATGCTTTCCTTCCCTTTCACCTTATTTATATAGTCACCTATCCGCTTACCGTATCCTTCTTCATCGGGTACGATAATAAAACGACGGACATCCTTCGACTCGCCAGCCAACTGAAGTGACTCAAGGAACAAGTCTTCACACGTTGCCATGTCGGAAGGCTGGAAAGCGTACAAGGAGAACTCTCCCAACTGACTCTTGAAGGCTACATTATGAAGTTCCTTACCGAACGAGGAAGGTGTACAGAAGTTCATTTTCTCTTTTCCTGCCTCATAAATAAAAATCACTTGTATTTCATTTTCTCCCGACTGGATTCCTGCATCCAGAGCCAGGCATTCCAGCAAATTGGCCAAATCGGCTTTCGGCAACTCACGGTTGACGATAGGAGCGAAATGAGCGGTCATGTCACAGCCTACTCTATCCAGATAGGTGGCATCTATCAGCATCACAACAGGGGCAAACGGTATCTTCTTTTCCATATATCTAAGTTTATGGCGATAAAGATAATAAAAACTTTCCTGACATTTTGGTATGCCTTCGGACAATATTGCAGTAAAATATGCTAACACCCTGACATTTAGGCATATAATAAACATTTTATGGCGATGGCAAGAAGTTTGTCTGATAGAAAGTGTATTTCAAAAAACATAGAAAAATAAGAAAGGAGAACAATATATGAACTTTAACAACTTTACAATCAAATCGCAAGAGGCTGTGCAGCAAGCGGTGAATCTGGTACAGAGCCGCGGGCAGCAAGCTATCGAGCCGGAGCATTTGCTGGCAGGGGTGCTGAAGGTCGGAGAAAATGTAACCAACTTCATTTTCCAGAAACTTGGTGTCAACGGTCAGCAGATTGAAACCGTACTCGACAAGCAGATAGCTTCTCTGCCGAAGGTTTCAGGCGGCGAACCTTACCTGAGCCGTGACGCAAATGAGGTATTGCAAAAAGCTGTCGAGTTTTCTAAAACGTTGGGTGATGAATATGTTTCGCTGGAAGCTATCATTCTGGCACTGCTTAACGTAAAAAGCACCGTATCTACCATCTTGAAAGATGCGGGTATTACGGATAAGGAGTTGCGAGCTGCTATCAGTGAGCTGCGTCAGGGACAGAATGTCACTTCGCAATCCAGCGAGGATACCTACCAGTCACTCAGCAAATATGCCATCAACCTGATAGAAGCCGCACGTAACGGCAAGCTGGACCCGGTTATCGGTCGTGACGAAGAAATCCGTCGTGTACTGCAAATCCTGAGCCGTCGTACCAAAAACAACCCGATCCTGATTGGTGAACCGGGTACTGGTAAGACTGCTATCGTAGAAGGACTGGCACAGCGAATCCTGCGTGGAGATGTTCCTGAAAACCTGAAGAACAAGCAATTGTTCTCACTCGATATGGGTGCACTGGTTGCAGGTGCCAAATATAAAGGTGAGTTTGAGGAACGATTGAAATCGGTTATCAACGAAGTAACGAAATCGGACGGAAATATTATTCTGTTCATCGATGAAATTCATACGTTGGTGGGTGCCGGAAAAGGTGAAGGTGCCATGGATGCTGCAAACATCTTGAAACCTGCCTTGGCACGTGGCGAGCTGAGAAGCATCGGTGCCACTACCCTCGACGAATATCAAAAATATTTCGAAAAGGATAAGGCGCTCGAAAGACGATTCCAGACCGTCATGGTAGACGAGCCGGATACGGCAAGTTCTATTTCTATCTTGCGTGGATTGAAGGAACGTTACGAGAATCACCATCAGGTGAGAATCAAAGACGAAGCCATCATTGCCGCAGTAGAATTGAGTAACCGTTACATTACCGACCGTTTCTTGCCGGATAAGGCCATCGACTTGATGGATGAAGCCGCAGCCAAGCTTCGTATGGAGCGTGACTCACTGCCGGAAGAACTGGATGAAATTGAACGCCGGTTGAAACAGCTCGAAATTGAACGTGAGGCTATCAAACGTGAAAAGGACGAAGCTAAGCTTGCTCAATTGAACAAAGAAATAGCCGAGTTGAAGGAACAGGAAACTTCGTACAAGGCTAAATGGGAGAGCGAAAAACAACTGGTGAACAAGATTCAGCAGAACAAGAAGGAAATAGAACAACTGAAGTTCGAAGCCGACAAGGCTGAACGCGAAGGCGACTATGGTAAAGTAGCCGAAATCCGTTATGGCAAGTTGCAGAGCTTGGAAAACGAAATAAAGAGTATTCAGGAAGACTTGAAGAAAAAGCAAGGCGACAATGCCATGATCAAGGAGGAGGTTACTGCCGAAGATATTGCTGATGTAGTATCACGCTGGACGGGAATACCGGTAAGCAAGATGCTGCAAAGCGAACGTGACAAGTTGCTCCACCTGGAAGACGAGCTGCATAAGCGTGTCATCGGACAGGATGAAGCAATTGAAGCGGTAGCCGACGCTGTACGTCGTAGCCGTGCGGGACTGCAAGATCCGAAACGTCCGATTGGTTCATTCATCTTCTTAGGTACTACGGGTGTTGGTAAAACCGAATTGGCTAAAGCACTGGCAGAGTACTTGTTCGATGATGAATCGCTGATGACGCGTATCGATATGAGTGAATACCAAGAGAAACATACCGTTTCTCGTCTGATTGGTGCCCCTCCGGGATACGTTGGTTACGATGAAGGTGGTCAGTTGACAGAAGCTGTCCGTCGTAAACCGTACTCAGTTGTCTTGTTCGATGAAATCGAGAAGGCGCATCCGGATGTATTCAACATCTTGTTGCAGGTATTGGACGATGGACGTCTGACTGATAATAAGGGACGTACGGTAAACTTCAAGAACACAATTATCATTATGACCTCCAATTTGGGAAGCTCATACATACAGAGTCAGTTCGAAAAGATTAATGATCAGAACCACGACCAGGTTGTAGCAGAAACAAAGACAGAGGTAATGAATATGTTGAAGAAGACTATCCGTCCGGAATTCCTGAACCGTATAGACGAAATCATCATGTTCCAGCCGTTGAACAAGGATCAGATTGAGCAGATCGTACGTCTGCAGATCAACGGTATCAAGAAGATGCTGGAAGACAATGGCGTGACACTCCAGATGAGCGATCAGGCAATCGACTTTATCGCTACTGCCGGATATGATCCGGAGTTCGGTGCCCGTCCGGTAAAACGTGCCATCCAGCGTTACTTGCTGAACGATTTGTCGAAGAAACTTCTGTCGCAGGAAGTCGACCGCAGCAAACCAATTATTGTGGAGCGAAGCAGTGATGGATTGATATTCCGCAACTGATGAACTAAATAAATCATAAGAATCTCTCTTAGGGGATAGCATGAATATTTCATGCTATCCCTTTTCTTTTTGTCCGTATGGAAGAAATAAGCTATCTTTGCCGCACTCAAATAACTAAGAATGAAAAATAAGAAAGCTATTTATATTATCGGCAGCATTGTCTTACTGGTGCTCATTGGCAGCATTGCCTGCGCGTTCTTACTATTTAGCACCCCACTGAAAATAGAAAAGGCAACTTATCTCTATATAGATAATGACGACAATATCGACTCTGTATATACGAAACTGAAAAAAGATTGTCAAGCATCCAGCCTTGCCGGGTTGCATCTGATGACTGCATGCAGCAATTATGCCGACAATATTCATGCAGGAGCCTATAAACTGGAGCCGTCGGAAAAGACATGGCACATTTTTCATCGACTGAAAAGTGGCCATCAAACTCCCGTAAGACTGACTATACCCAGTGTACGTACCATCGGAGCACTGGCAAAATCCGTATCCCGCCGGCTGATGACAGACTCGGCTTCCATTGCCAAACTACTGACCGACAGCGCCTATTGCGCAGGTTTAGGATACAATCAATACACGATTCCTTCGCTTTTTATTCCCAACACTTACGAAGTGTACTGGACTATCAGTGCTGAAGATTTCATCAAACGGATGAAAAAGGAACACGATCTTTTCTGGAATAAGGAGCGTACGGAGAAAGCGAAAAGTATCGGATTTACTCCCGAAGAGGTAGCTACACTGGCTTCCATCGTAGAAGAAGAAACAGCCAACAAGGCAGAAAAGCCGATGGTAGCGGGTCTTTACATCAACCGTCTGCATACAGGCATGCCCTTACAGGCCGACCCGACGGTCAAGTTCGGCTTGCAGGAGTTTGGATTAAAGCGCATCCTGCACAAGCATCTGGAAGTAGACAGCCCTTACAATACCTACAAGCATGAAGGATTGCCTCCCGGTCCGATACGTATTCCTTCCATCGACGGACTGGAAAGCGTATTGAACTATGTGCAGCACGACTATCTTTACATGTGTGCCAAGGAAGATTTTTCGGGAACACATAATTTTGCAAAGAACTGGAACGAGCATCTTGCCAATGCCCGCCGCTATCAGCAGGCATTAAACAAGCGAAACATCCGCTGAGGAATGTAGTGCAGCAGCAACGGTTCTCAGCGAATCGATTTCCAGAATTTCATAAAATTGGCATAAAGTCCGTAGCAAACCAGCGCATCTTCAGCTTGAATGACATAATCTTCGGGGAATTCGTTGGCAACTTCCCGTTCCAAGATGGAAATACCCAGACAGTTCTGTGCCTTCTTTCCACGTATCAATGAAATGATTTTCAAGTCGAACTCCTTTTCCAACTGCAACTCATTGATGCCATATCCTACCAGTTTGTCAGGAACATTGAATTTAAACACATAGTGCTCCTCATCTATCTGGAAAGGTTCCACGGCAGCATTCAGTTCCAGCAACTGCACCAGCATACGGGCAGCATCCTGTTCTGGCGTAAGAATACGGTCGAGCGAAAATGCCTCAAGCACCGTTTTATGCACATCGTCGAGCGCCCGGGCGTAAATATGCTTAACTTTATTCTTTTTCAGCAAGGAAACTACCCGCACGGAAGCCCCCAGATCTTCGCCGATGGCCACAATGACCACATCAACACTCTTTAATGGCAATACAGACAAAGCCATCTCATCGGTAGCATCGAGCACAAAAGCTGTAGCAATCTTATCCTTCAGCCGGTCTACGTGATGCTCTTTCACGTCTACCCCTATCACTTCGTGTCCCAATACGGTAAGTTCCTCGGCAAGCATACCACCGTAGTTTCCCAGTCCTATTACGATATATTTCATAGCAATCTCAGTTTATTATAATATTATCACTCGGATATTTGTAATTACGCTTCTTCACTTGTTTAACCAGTCCCAGCAACAAGGTAAATGCTCCCACACGACCGATGAACATCAGCAGGATGATAACCGACTTTCCTGCGGTACCCAGCACAGGAGTCAAGTCCAGACTTGAACCAACCGTGCTCAAAGCCGATACACATTCAAAGGTAAGCGCCATGACCGATGCCTCAGGCTCCAACAGACTCATAACAAAAATAGCCGCAAACAAAAGAATAAGGTACAGCATAAGTACGGCATTCGAGCGCCGGATAGAGTCGTCCGAAAGTTCACGATGGAAGATAGTTACTCGGTTTGCTCCCCGGATAACTGCCCACAGATTCAGAAGAATCACAGCGAAAACATTGATTTTCACACCACCGGCGGTAGATTGTGTTCCACCTCCGATTATCATCAGAGCAATCATCAGCAGCAACGTCTGGGTAGACAAGGTCGTCAGTCCCACACTTGTAAAGCCAGCTGTACGCGGACACGTAGCATTGAAGAAGGCATGTACCCATTTGTCGGTTACACTCATCCCCGCAAAAGCATGATTCCATTCGTAAAGTGCGATGGCCAATGTGCCAAAGACCAACAAAATAGCCGTCATAATCAACACGATACGCGTATTCAGATTATACAGATGTACTTGTTTCGGAAAACGGGAAGAGCGTCTCAGACATATCCATTTCAGATAACGCAGATAGTAGAACAGCGTTTCTTTCAGATTGACCAGTATCGGAAAACCGATTCCTCCCAAAATAATCAGAAAAGATACGGTCATGAAAAGCAGATTGTGCTGCTGCATGACGGCAGGATTGCCTAAGTTGCCCGGCAAGGTAGAGAATCCGGCATTACAAAATGCCGAAACCGAATGGAAAGCCGCAAAATAAAGTTCCTCCTGCAATGTCATTCCCAGTGTATCGTGAATGGAGAACCAGATGACTACCATACCGATTCCCTCGATAGCCAAAGTAAAGCCTAATATATATAATAAGGTGGACAAAAGAGAATTCAACGAATTGGAACTGATCATATCACCAACTACCAGTTGATTGTACAGCGAAGTGTTCCCCATGAAGAACATGGCAAAAAAACTTGTCAGCGTCATAACTCCCAACCCTCCTATCTGAATCAGCAGAATAATGATAATCTGCCCTTCCAATGTAAAGGTAGACGGTACGTCTACCGAAACCAATCCGGTAACACATGTGGCACTGGTTGCCGTAAACAGCGCATCTATCCACGAAATGCCGTGATAGGTGGCTCTGGGCAGCATCAGCAATCCGGCACCGATAAAGATGATGACCAA
Organism: Bacteroides sp. CAG:1076; assembly: GCA_000436795.1. Classification (GTDB taxonomy): domain Bacteria; phylum Bacteroidota; class Bacteroidia; order Bacteroidales; family Bacteroidaceae; genus Phocaeicola. The sequence continues at coordinate 24,035 of HF993225.1, read as the reverse complement.
AAAGCTGGATGCCAGAATGAGTGAGGGATTGGTACGCCTGCCCAGCAAACGTACCAAGCTACTGGATAACTGCAACAACGAATACAGCAACAAAATGCCTATCCGGTAGTAGTGACTGTGGAAAAACGTCCAGATCCAGAATACCCCTTCATCTGCTGCATCAGGCTGTTTGAAAACAACCGGCAACAAAGTCAAGTAAAGCAAGACATTTATGATCCAGGCCCAAAACGTATTCTTTTTGCCTTCCTCATCCCGCTGAAAGATTATCTGTATGGTAGCCGAGAGCAAAAAGACAATCCATACCGCCTGATATATCCCCCGAATAACCTTCGCCTCCACAGGAGAAATCATAAATCCATGCTCGTACACCAGAGTTGCCAGAAACAAGATGGCAAAGAAATAGGTAACCCACATCACCCATCCCAGTACCTGATAGATACGAGGCAGGATCAATTTCTTCCGATAAAGTAAAAGTCTTTCCCAAGAATCCATATTCAATAGTTTTTATGTCAAAGACAGTTTATACACAAAAGTATCTATAATTATCGGTATTCCTACCAAAAGCATAACATTATTCCTGACTTATTAAAAACAATGTATAGACAAACAATAATCACACAAACGTCATGCACACTTTTTCGCGATAAAAATATCAAAATAACAAATAAAAAGCAAAAATGATTGCAATATTACATTGTTTTATCTATTTTTGGAAAATCAATCAAAAAAGGAAACAATTATGAGCAATAAACAGAAAAGATTCATTTTACCGGAAGATGAAATTCCAAGATACTGGTACAATATTCAGGCAGACATGAAGAACAAACCCATGCCGCCGCTGAATCCGGCTACTCACGAACCGCTTAAACCAGAAGACTTGTACCCGATTTTTGCCAAAGAACTGTGCCATCAGGAACTCAACCAGACGGATACATGGATTGAAATTCCTGAAGAAGTACGCGAAATGTACAAGTATTACCGAAGCACACCACTGGTCCGTGCCTATGGTCTGGAAAAAGCCTTGGGCACTCCGGCACACATTTATTTCAAAAACGAAAGCGTCAGCCCCATTGGTTCGCATAAACTGAACTCGGCACTGGCGCAGGCTTACTACTGCAAGAAGGAGGGAGTAACCAACATTACGACAGAAACCGGAGCCGGACAATGGGGAGCTGCTCTCGCATATGCGGCAAAGGTCTTCGGACTGGAGGCAGCCGTTTATCAGGTTAAAATCAGCTACGAACAAAAGCCTTACCGACGCAGCATCATGCAAACGTTCGGAGCACAGGTAACTCCTTCGCCTTCCATGTCTACACGCGCCGGGAAAAATATATTGACCAAGTATCCGAATCATCAGGGCTCACTGGGTACTGCCATATCTGAGGCAATTGAACTGGCTCGTACAACACCAAACTGTAAATATACACTGGGATCTGTACTGAGTCACGTAACACTTCATCAGACCATTATCGGACTGGAAGCCGAAAAACAGATGAAAATGACAGGAGAATATCCTGATATCATCATCGGATGCTTCGGTGGAGGTTCAAACTTCGGAGGAATCAGTTTCCCGTTTATGCGCCATACTATTCTGGAAGGCAAAAAGACCCGTTACATAGCCGCTGAACCTGCTTCTTGTCCGAAGCTGACAAGAGGAAAGTTTGAATACGACTTCGGTGATGAAGCCGGATATACTCCTCTCCTTCCGATGTTCACTTTAGGACACAATTTTACGCCAGCCAACATCCATGCCGGCGGATTGCGCTATCACGGGGCAGGAGTCATCGTTTCACAACTGATGAAAGACCATCTGATGGAGGCTGTCGACATACAGCAATTGGATACATTCAAGGCAGGATGTCTGTTCGCGCGTGCCGAAGGCATCATCCCAGCTCCTGAATCCTGTCACGCCATTGCGGCAACAATACAGGAAGCCAACAAATGCAAGGAAACGGGAGAAGAAAAGGTCATCCTCTTCAACCTGTCCGGACACGGCCTGATAGACATGAGTGCATACGACCAATACTTATCGGGCAACCTGACCAACTACACACTGACAGATCAGGAAATAGAAAAAAGTCTGGATGAGGTAGAGACAATGCAACCCTAACGATAACGACTTACTACGTACATGGAATTATTTGAACAGATAACAGCATCGGTCAGCTCCTTTCTCTGGGGATGGCCGATGATCATATTACTGCTGGGAACACATATCTTTCTGACAATACGTTTAAAGTTTCCACAACGCAAAATATTTACAGCTATACGACTTTCCTTTAAAAAAGACCCCGATTCTGAGGGTGACGTCAGTCAGTTCGGTGCACTTGCCACTTCACTGGCAGCAACTATCGGAACGGGAAACATCATCGGTGTAGCCACTGCCGTAGCATTCGGAGGTCCCGGTGCCGTATTCTGGTGCTGGCTGACCGGAGTTTTCGGCATTGCCACCAAATATGCCGAAGGGCTGCTCGCCATCAAGTATCGTGTAAAAACTGCCAGCGGAGAAATGCTCGGTGGTCCGATGTATGCACTGGAGCGAGGACTCAAGCAAAAATGGCTGGGGATTTTATTCTGTATCTTTACAGCCATGGCAGCATTCGGTATCGGAAGCACGGTACAAGCCAATTCCATAGCTCTACTGATGCAGGAAACTTATGGAGTAAGCGCACATCTTACCGGAATAGTGGTTGCACTGGGTATCGCACTGGTTATCTTTTTCGGAGTAAAAGGCATTGCCCGCGTATGCATGACACTGGTACCTCTCATGGCCATTCTCTACATAGGAGGATGTATTTACATTCTGATCTTAAACCACGCCTATCTGGGAGAAGCATTCAAACTCATTATCAGTTCAGCATTTACACCCCATGCGGCAGGTGGAGGATTTTTAGGAACAAGCGTTATGCTTGCGGCACGTTACGGTATTGCCCGCGGACTTTTCTCCAACGAGTCCGGACTTGGTTCGGCTCCCATCGTGGCAGCGGCAGCACAAACCCGTAACCCCGTACGTCAGGCACTGGTTTCTTCTACCGGAACATTCTGGGACACCGTCATCATTTGTGCACTCACAGGACTGGTACTGGTTACCAGCGTACTCGCATTCCCCGACATCGATTACACGCAGGGCGGTGCACTGACCAAAGCAGCCTTCGGTAAAATTCCCTATGTAGGCACCAGCATTCTGGCAATCGGAATCCTGACCTTTGCCTTTTCTACGATTTTAGGCTGGGGATATTATTCGGGAAAAGCCATCGAATACTTAGGAGGGAAAAAACTCCTGCGGGTATACCGTGTAATATGGATCTCCTCCATTTACTTTGGCTCCACCATGAACCTACAAGCAGTATGGAACATTGCCGACAGCGTAAACGCACTGATGGCAGTACCAAACCTGATTTCACTCATCTTCTTATCGGGAGTTGCCGTAAAAGAAACACAGAAATATCTTTGGGAAAACAGACTGGAAGACACAGCCGACCCGGAAGACCTGTAATTCCTAAAACGTCACCTGCACAAAGCAGTTTTCCACTTTTCCCCCTCATGCGAAGAGGAAAAATGAAAAAAATATGCCTTTTTCTGCATTTTTTCTCACAAAACACTTGCAGATTCAAAAATAATACGTACCTTTGCACCCGTGATTGAGAAACACCTCAACACAAACAAAGAATGGCCCGTTCGTCTATCGGTTAGGACGCAAGATTTTCATTCTTGAAAGGGGGGTTCGATTCCCCCACGGGCTACCAAGGTCTGAGCAGTTTCTGTTCAGACCTTTTTCTTTTTATCCACTTCTTTCTTTCGGCTTTTTATATCTATCTTTGTCCCTGTATTGTTTATTTACGTAACAACAGATAACATGAATACCGAATTACTTGCACAACTTTATCAATCATATACGGGAGAAGCTCCGGCGAGCATCGAACCACTGCCGGGAGCTGGCTCAAACCGCCAGTACTTCCGCCTGAAAGGAAAAGAAAGCCTCATCGGGGCATATGGCACTTCTGCGGAAGAGAACCGTGCGTTTATCTACATGGCAGGACATTTCTCACAGAAAGGTCTGCCCGTTCCTCGTGTCCTTGCCCAGGCAGCCGACCAGTCGGCTTACCTGCAAGACGACTTGGGAGATACGTCCTTGTTCCAGTTTATCCAGAAAGGCCGCGAAAGCGGCTGCTTCAGTCCCGAAGAAAAAGCGATGTTGAAACAGACCATCCGCCTCCTTCCATCGATACAGTTCGAGGGAAGCCAGGACATGGATTTCAGCTATTGCTACCCGCTGGCAGCATTCAACCGCCGCAGCATTTTGTGGGACCTGAATTATTTCAAGTATTGTTTCCTCAAGACCACCGGACTGGAGTTTCAGGAAAATCTGCTGGAAGACGACTTCGAACACCTGGCAGACGCACTGCTACAGATACAGCCGCAGGTATTCATGTACCGCGACTTCCAGAGCCGGAATGTCATGCTACGCGAAGGGAAACCGTACTTCATCGATTTTCAGGGAGGACGCAAGGGACCTTTCTATTACGATGTAGCCTCGTTCCTGTGGCAGGCTAAGGCAAATTATCCCGATTCGCTGCGGCAGGAGCTGATAGACGAGTATCTTGATGCGCTTCAGCCTTACCACGCCATCGGGAAAGAGCAGTTCCTCGCCACCCTCCGCCACTTTGTATTGTTCCGCACCTTGCAGGTTTTAGGTGCCTACGGCTTTCGCGGATACTTTGAGAAGAAGGCACATTTCATACAAAGCGTGCCCTATGCCATCGAGAATCTCCGACAACTACTGGAAACTGATTTTCCCGAATATCCTTATCTGTGCCTTGTGCTACGCAAGCTGACCGAACTTCCTCAGTTTGCCAGCGTACGCAACAGACGGAAACTTACCGTCCGCGTAATGAGTTTTTCGTATAAGAAAGGAATTCCCGAAGACCCGTCGGGAAACGGAGGCGGGTATGTGTTCGACTGCCGCGCCGTACATAATCCAGGGAAATACGAACAATACAAGCAACTGACCGGACGCGACAAGCCGGTTATCGACTTCTTGGAACAGGACGGCGAGATTCTTCGTTTTCTGGAACACGTGGACGCACTTGTCGATGCTCATGTACAGCGCTTTCTGGAAAGAGGATTCACCAACCTTTCCATCTGTTTCGGCTGTACCGGAGGACAGCACCGCTCCGTATATTCAGCAGAACATGTGGCACGTCACCTGAACGAGAAATTCGGTGTACGCATCCAACTGATACACCGTGAACAACATATTGAACAAACTTTAGAAGCCCGATAAGCCTATGAAAGCTATGATATTTGCAGCGGGACTGGGAACTCGCCTGAAACCGCTGACCGACCATCAACCGAAAGCACTGGTGCCCGTTGCCGGACGACCGATGCTGGAGCATGTCATCCTGAAACTGAAAAAGGCGGGATTCAACGAACTGGTCATCAATATACATCATTTCGGAGAACAGATCATCGACTTTCTGAAAGCCAACCAGAACTTCGGACTGACCATTCATATCAGCGACGAACGCGACCTGCTGCTCGATACGGGAGGAGGCATCAAAAAGGCGGAACCGTTCTTTCAGGGCAACGAACCGTTCTTGGTACACAACGTCGATATTCTCTCCGATACCGACCTGAAAGCTCTGTACGAATACCATCTGCACAGCAGAAACGATGCGACACTGCTGGCAAGCAAGCGCGTCACCGCCCGCTACCTGCTGTTCGACGGACAGGCACGTCTGCGAGGATGGATCAATAAAGATACCGGACAGACCAAACCCGAAGGTTTTGTATACGATGCTACCCTGTATCAGGAATACGCGTTCAGCGGCATACATGTGATTTCACCTTCCCTTTTCCGATACATGGACGAACGCTGGAAAGGCAAATTTCCGATCATGGACTTCTACTTGCAGACCTGCGGAGAAGCCCGTATCGGCGGATGCCTGACCGAACAGATTCACCTGATCGACATCGGAAAGCCGGAAACGCTGGAAAAAGCTGCCAGCTTTCTTGCCGCACTGAATCACGAATAAAACGCTCAGTCGGCCACAAACGACAGGCAAGTTGCCCGTACCTCTCCGCACACACCGGAAAAGACACGGACAACTTGCCTTTATTTTTTGTACAAAAACAAAAATGATTTGTACAAAAAATAAAAAAACGTCGAGACGTTTTCCGGAACTTCCGCCCACATTTCATCCGGTTTCCGCCCACGTTTTACCAAACTCATGGCGACGTTTGCATTCCCTCCTTTGGGCATATCCAGACACAGTCCTAACGTGTTTTACCAGCCTCCATGACACGATCTGTACCCTACATATAAAGAGTTTCGGAACACCAACCGGAAAGTCACCTTTATTCCTCATCCGAAAGCCGGTAGTACGAAGGAGCAAGTCCCGTCTGTTTCTTGAAAAACGTACCGAAAAACGAAGCATTCGGAAAATTCAGTTCATCGGAAATCTCCTGCACGCTCTTGTTCGTATTCTTCAGCCAGAAGATACTCTTCCGGATAATCGCCCTGAAAACCAGTTCCTGCACCGTATATCCACAGACCGATTTCGACAACGCCGAAAGATATTTGGGCGAAAGACACAACTTGTCGGCATAAAACGCCACTCCCCTCTCCTGCATGTAATATTTTTCTATCAGTCGGATGAGCTTGATAAACGTATCAATCTTATGCCCCGCCACATTTTTCTCTTCCATCATCCGCCGGCTGTAAATGGAACACAGGCGGTAAGTCAGTGCCAGCAACAGCAATTTGCACTCATGGTTATCGAACGGATTTTGTGCTCCCCTCCGATGCCTTCCCAGCAACGAAATGTAACGTGCCAGATCCTCCTCCTCGCCGGAAGTCCACACATAACAATGTTCGGGAGTCAGGGTGGTATACAAGTACATGGCCACAACCGAACTGCCCAATATCTCACGGATAGGGTCTACCCGGTAAAACAGCATGCTCACACACAAATCCTCCGACACCTCCCCTACGCAAAAATCATTTCCTTCGGACAAAAACACCGTTTCGCCCGTCCGTGCCGTAAAATGCTTCTTGTCCACATCGAAGCCAAAGCTCCCCTTCCGGCAGACAATCAGTCCCACATAATTCATCCGGAAAGGCTTTTGTAACACCGAAGGAAAAGAAGTAATCTTCCCTTCCAGGCAACAAATATCCTTTCCCCCGATCAAATCCCGTTCGAAACGCTTTAAAATATCCTCCTGCTCCCTTGTTTCCATTGCCGTAAAAATAATTCGTTAAACGCTACCGCTAAGGTAAGCCTTTTCTTTTCACCGGAGAAACGGGAGAATAAAAAATACATCACGGAGAGCAAAATGTTTCACTGGTGTTTTTCCACCGAAAGACAGATTAAGAAATGAAATATGCCCCCACGTGATGTATAAAGCAAATTAATGAACGAGTGTATAAGTTTTTTCCGGTTGTAAATCCAACTTTCTTTTTCTCCACGGCATCACTACCATAAGCACGGCACAAGCCATGCAGCCGTAAAAAGTCCAGCCCGCCATCTCCTTCACGGCAGAAAGTGTAGCCTGCACCTGCACACGCCCTTTAGCCGAAAGAGCCGCCATGTGCTGCGCTTCCTTTTCACTTTTTCCCTGATACATCATCCCCTGAACCGTCTGGTTGTACGAAGCGGCAACCTCCGGATTCATCGCATCCATATCGTGAGCAAAGCGGGTCACGTAATGTTGCTGACGCTGCTGCATCACATTGGTATAGATAGCCGTTCCCGCTCCGGGGCCCAGCACCATACGTACAGTCAGCATGATGCAAATCCAAGTCGAAAGATATTTATAAGGCATCCGCTGGTTGGCATACACAGCCGTCAGCGAATAAAGCAGCATCATTCCGGTAGCACGGATAATGACAGGATATTTCATCCGCTCGTATAAGCCGTCTGTCTGCACTTCAAAATACATGAACAGAGCAGAAAGTCCGATCAGTACAAAGCCCAGCGAGAAAAGATATTTCAGGTGAACCCCCTTCGTACCCAGAGCAATGGCAATGATACATCCGATAAAATAACCGGCAATGCTCCAGTTGTTCAGCGACGCATTCTGCCAGTTGTCTATCTTCATGCCCACTCCTGTAAACACATTTACAAACATGGCGCTGGAATTGAAAATCATCAGCAGCAGGAAAAGCAGGATGCCGATACGAATGGAACGCAACTTGAAGATATCCATCAGGAAATAAGGTGAATTGTGCTGACGCTCCATGTAAACAAACAGTACGGCAAACACCACAGCCACAGCAGTAGCCCAGCAGATGGACGGAGAATCGTACCAGTCGAGTACCTTTCCATAAACCAGTACATAGACCACAGCCGAGCACATGATGCAGAACATCACGACACTGCCGAACTTGCGGAAGCTGACAGGAAAACGCTTTCCGCCATAATTATGGTAAGGCATCGTAATGAATACCACCAAAATAGAAAGCAACAGCGATCCCATCATGAAATAATACACGTACTGCCATTCGTATTCGTAAGCCAGCCATGCGGTAAGCGATGTACCAATCTGTCCCAGTATCATAAAAAACAAGTAAATGGTAGGCATGCTGGTTCCCTTCTCGCGGTCGAGCTTATCCCATCCTTCACCATCTACAGGCTCATTGCCCGGAGTAATGTTGCGGGTGGCTTCCATCTTGAACGCATACTTAATGAGCGTAAACAGATTGACCATCATCAGTACCATGCGCAGAAATCCCATGACGACACTGCATACAGCCAGCAGATAAATGCTGTCGGTCTTGGCACACACGTAGCTCAGCAGGTACAGCAGCGAGAATCCTACGATACACATCATCTTTTCGCGGCGGATACAAACCAGCTCGTAAAAAAATGGAGAAAAGGCTGCCATACCTACGGAAGTAAGGAAACTGACAAACTGAATATGTTCCGACTGAATGCCCAGCCCGCTCAGCATTTCCCCGCTGTTTGCCGTATAGACTCCGCTTGCCGTAAGGATAGGGATAAACAGCAGCAACAGGATAAGAACACCCAAGGGCTTGGGAACCCAGTTATAAAACGGATAATTTTTCGGACATGAAGGCATAACCCAATTTTTTTAGAAACTGAAAAATAACTTAACTAACTCTTACTGCTTAGCGCTCACCACCACCATCATTCCGGCAGCCAGACGTTCGTTGTCCTCCTTAGAAAGATTGGTAAAATCGATACGTACCGGTATGCGCTGCTGAATCTTGACAAAGTTTCCTGCAGAATTATCAGTAGGTACCAGCGAGTATTTCGAACCGGTTGCTCCGGAGATAGCCGTAATCTTTCCGGTAAACTCCTTATCACTGATAGCATCGACCGTGATACGCACTTCCTGTCCTAAAGCAAGATTCTCCACCTGAGTTTCCTTGTAATTGGCAATAATCCATTTCTGTGTATCGGGAAGAATATACGTAATGCTCTGTCCGGCACTGATATACTGTCCTTCCTCCAGCGCACGACGCCCCAATTTTCCGTCGCAAGGAGCCACTACTACCGTATACGACAGGTTAAGCCGTGCCATTTCGAGAGCTGCCGTAGCCCGCTGAATGGCAGCTTCGGTACTTTCCCGGCGGTTAGATACTTCCTTGATGCCCGACATGGCAGCACGCTGCTGGCGTTTCGTTGCCTCCAGTTTCTTGCGTGTAGCCTCGTATTCCGTTTCAATCTGTTCCAACTGGATGGGAGTTGCCGCATTCCGTTTCAGCAAGTTCTCATAACGCTGGCGGTCTTTCTCCAGCTTGGCCAGACGAATCTCGATTTCGGCAATGGAAGCCTCATAGACAGAAGCGGAATTCTGTGTCGTCTGCAAGGTAGCATCTACTACCGTAGCACCTGCCATCGCATCCTTCAAGGCAGCTTCAGCTTCCATCACCCGGATGCGGTATTCACGGTCGTCGAGTACCAGCAAGGTATCTCCCTTCTTGACCGACTGATGTTCGGTAAAATAAATTTTCTTGATATAGCCCGAAGCACGCAGGTTGACCGGTGAAATATATTGCTCCACCTGTGCGTCGTTGCTGGTTTCGGTATGTTTATAGTCGAGGAAAAGAAAGGCAACTTCTATCAACCCTCCTATCAGGATGACTATTCCCAGCAAGCTGGCAATGATTCGGTTACGACGTTGTTTTTTCAGTTTCAGAGCTTTTTCTTGAAGTGTATTATTATTGGTTTTCATAATGCTGACAATTTTAAAAGATTGATTAATGAACAGAATTTCCGTTGAACAGTGTTTCCAACTGTCCGGTAAGTTTGAGCAGAGTCAGGTTGGTGACCTGATAGTTATAATGTGCGTTGATGTAATTGTTCTGGGCTTCGCTCATCCGCATCTCGTCTTGCAGGACTTCCGTCATGGAGGCAATACCCTCGCGATAACGGTCGGTTGTCACCTGATACACATCCTCTGCCAGCAGATAGTTGTCTTTCTGTTTTGTGAAATTACGCTGACTGTTCATCAACTCGTTCGTAGCATTCAGATATTGCGTCTGCATATTCTTGAGTGCATTTTCGTACGACAGACGAGTATTCTCGACTTCAATCTTTGCCTTTCTCATCTTCGCCCGCTTCTCCAGTCCGTCGAAAATAGGAATACGAAGCGTCAATCCGATACCACTCGACTGATACCAGTGATTAGACGGTCCGGAATGGAACCAGTTTTTGGCTTTATCGGTATAAGCGGAATACATCCAGCTTCCGGTCAGACTCAACGAAGGAATATATCCCTGACCGATCATCTTGCGCTGCTGCTCTGCCAGTTTCTGTTTCGACTGCAAGAGTTGCAGCTCGTACTGGTTGTTATCCAGTCCGGTAAGCGACACAGAAGTGATATTTTCCGTATTGACCGGAGTCAAAGCTATTTCCTTGTCGGCAGGATAATCCATTACATACTTCAACAGATTGAGTTGCTGAGTCAGCATAGACTGTGCATTATCGTACTGTACCCGCAGGTTTTCCAGATTGATGTTCACCCGTTTCACATCGACTTCCATCGCCATGCCATTATCGTAGAAAGCCTGCGTAATATTACTCAGCTCGTTCAGCCGCGAAATGTTCTCTTTTATCAAGGTAAGTTGCTCGGAAGTATTCTGGCTCAAGTAATACATCTTGCTGATTTGCAGAATCAAGTCTTCGCGTGCCTTTTCGTACGACAAGCGGTTCAGCTCGTTCATGGTTCGCGTAATATCCATTGCCGTATAAACCGTCTGGTTGTATAAAGGCATCTGCAACTGGATACCCGCCGATGCATTGTACTGCAAGGTTTTGGTAACATTGTACGGATTACCGTAAGCAGAGCCGTCGGTAACCGATACCGGCGGATTGAAATTGTCATTGAATCCGGCAACCGCATTAATCTGCGGCAGCAGCTTGGCACGATTTTCACTCAGCGAATGCTCTCCTTTTCGGACTTCATTGCGGCTGCTTTCCAAAGAAAGATTATTCTCTATGCCCAGCCGCAGACACTCTTCCAGTGTCAGCACTTCCTGTGCCCCTACAGGCATCAGTGCGCAAAGGGAGGTAAAAATAACTACTAATTGCTTCATTTTATTTCATTTCTTAATCTGAAGCAAAGGTACGTTGTCAAGGCTTTACGATATTATTCACATATAGTGAAGGACTGTTCATATTTTCCTTTTCTAATCATTTTCACATCCTATTGCGACACTTTTCACCCGCAAACCATAAAACTATTTACTATATAAAGTATCTTTCCATTCTATTTTTAAGTAATGCAACATGGTAGTGCTCTCACCACAACTTCCCGTATGCTGAATCGCCATACCGCCCCACAAATTGGGAAGAATATCGGCTTCCAGACTAACGGAAGGCTGCAAATTCTTATCCGTCACAGAGGCAGAAAGCGGAGTAGAAGTTTCAGCATGTGCCATCAGTTTATTTCCTCTCACCTCGACCACAATGGTACAGTCGGTACGGTAGCAGGTACTCGATATGGAAGGAGTTATTGCAGTGGTCCTACCGTTTTCATATTTCATCAACATAAAATCGACAGCATTACTATATTTAGTCGTCCGGATGATACGTAAGGCATATCCACTCAATGTACGGGTATCAAACTTTATACAGATATCCATATACTGCCCCGTAGCACTTCCGAATCCCTGTCCTGCCGTCTTGCTCGGATCAACATTCAAGGTTATTTTCATATCCCCGTATGTTCCTTCCAACGGAGTGTACAGCAAACGCGCCCCACGCTGAGCCTGAAGGAGTCCCATTCCGTGTGCTCCATTTATTCCCTTACCATATACCCAATAGTTCTTATCGGGAAATACTTTCCAATCATATTCTGCTGTATCGAAAGGCTTATATCCGTCTATCGTCCAACCGCCGGGGTATATAACAGGCTGATTGGTACAAGGAAAGTTCCGAAAATCGGTTTCAAGTACATTTACCGGCTCAATCTGTTTCCGGCTGATCCGCGTTGAAGAAGTTACTGTATATTCCTTACCGGGACGACAGCGCAAATGCTTGGGAGCTATCGTTACCATGAGATAATACCCGACATCTTCTTTGGTAAGCCTGTAGGTCGTTTCGGGTATGCCCAAGCGTGAAACCGCTACCGGATATTTTGTCTTCCCATCCTTATCGGCAACCCGATACCACGTTATCAGCGACTCGTCTTCACGTCCCTGCAAGTCCAGGCTATAACATACCGTCGCTCTTCCATCTGCAATCTGCAGCTTCGGCTGTTCCACAAAAGCCGGGGCTTCTACAAAATCGGGAGTAACCGTCAGCTCGACGGCACATTCCAGTCCCTCCTCTGTAAAAGCTGTTATAGTGAAATGTTTTGTTTCATCCTCGTGATTTCGGGCTTCAACTACACACTTTCCATTTCTTTCCACCGACAGACTGACATACTTTTCATAGCCCGACTGTACTTTCCATCTGACCTGAGCACCTTGGAGTACATAATTACAATGCCTTTTCACAATTGCCGTAAGCTCTACCGGCTGTCCTCCGGTCTGTGCAGAAGTAACCAGCGGAGTGACCGACAGACAGACCGGCATACTCGTATAATCTTTGCCATCGCGTACTCCTACAGCCAGTATACTATCTTTGACATGAAGCGGGTCCCAATCATCGTTTCCCCGTAACAGATTGTATGTATTATAAATCACATGCCCTTTTTCGTCAGTCAGCCTATAAGCACAAAGCATCGGTCTTTGCTCCATACATACCGTATTATAGGGCTTATCGGCACCTAAAATGTAAGGTTGCCCGTTCATCGTTACACCATACTGATAACACCGAAGCCAGTCGGATGGCTCGTGTGTCCAACCTGCATATACGGGCTTACGAACATGAAACCGGCAGTCGACTACCGACAAAGGACTTACTCCCTTACAGAAATACTGACGATCTTCCTCATGGCATATATAAAAATCACTATTCAAAAAGACGGCTCCCCCCATATCTGTCTGCCAGAACGGTTTCTGCCCATAAAACTTCAACGTACAATCCAAGTAAACCCCTGTACCCGTCAGCGCATCGTCAGTACTCTCCATATAACATTTATAAAACAAAATACGTTTTGCACCATTCAAGGGGTTCATATTTAAACGGCTGATAAAACGCACATTCTCGGCAACTATCTTATCTCCATGACAATAAGCCACATGTGCCTGCGTGATGGCAGACATCCTTTTCCTGCGTTCCAGCTCTTTCTTTAGAGGAAATTTCAAATCGACATTACAATAGTTTCCCATCGTAAGATTCCTGACCAGCAGTCCATTACCCCAAAAATCGAACATTGTAAAGTTTCCTACAGCTCCCTGAGTCTGTCCGCGACTGGAAGCCAGTACGACATTCTCGGGATTGTCCGTCAAGCCAATCAGATGCAGATAAGGACACTTCACGACCAATCCGAAAGGTTCCTTACCTTCCTTTCCCACTCTAACTTGAGGATCGTCCGGATTGTCTATCCAATATACATAAGGAGCAATATACACCCGCATAGGCTCTGCCTCCGTTCCGGCAACAAAAGCTTTAGCGGCTTCATTAAAGCTATTGAAAACAAACGGATATCTGGAAACCGTTTCATCAGAGAGTTGACCATCGATAAAAAAAGTCTTCTTATCCAACTTTATTTCTGTTCCGGCATAACTGATTCTATCTCCATAGAAATAAACAGGATGTGCTTTATCCAGTGGACAATATCCATGTACGGACTGAGCCAACAAAGCCCTGCCGGAAAATATCCAGCAGAACAAAAGGCAATAAAATAATGTATTCTTCATCATGTCGTGTTTTTCAATGCTGGGTAAATTTATAAAGAATACAAACAAAAGGCATGGTATATCACCAAAAAGTTGATATACCATGCCTTCTTTCAGGGAATAAATCACCCCAGTTCCGGATGACAATCTACTCCCACAGGTTCAATTTATTTTTCTGTGCCTCCTTGAGCGAAACCGTCTTGACCTGTTTCGTCTTATTCTTCTCACGAAGTTCGCGATATTCATTTTCAAGTTCCTCGGCAAAAGCACTCCGCAAGTCGAGATTCATCAGGCGTGCCGCTACCGGCGCATTGAGAGAAGCGTCTTTCATGTAGACCACCGGAGCATGATAAACCGGAGCAATCTTCAGAGCAGTATGGAGCTTGGAGGTTGTAGCACCGCCAATCATTACCGGAATATCGAGTCCGGCACGTTCAAGCTCGGTTACCACATGCACCATTTCCTCCAATGACGGCGTAATGAGTCCGCTTAGACCGATAATGTCTACCTTTTCACGGATAGCCGTTTCAACAATCTTTTCAGCAGGAACCATCACACCCAAGTCGATAATCTCGTAATTGTTGCATGCCATGACGACAGCCACAATGTTTTTACCGATATCGTGTACATCGCCCTTTACCGTAGCCAGCAATACTTTACCGGCACTGCGTGCTCCTTCCTTCTTTTCGGCCTCGATATAAGGCTGCAAGATAGCCACCGCTTTCTTCATGGTACGCGCCGTTTTGACCACCTGCGGCAAGAACATCTTGCCGGAACCGAACAAATCGCCGACATGATTCATGCCTGCCATGAGCGGCCCTTCGATGATGCTGACTGCATCCGGATACTTTGCAAGCGCCTCATGCAAGTCTTCATCCAGGTAATCACCCAGTCCCTTAACCAGCGCGTACTGCAAACGCTCTTCCACCGTGGTACCTTCACGCCATGCAAGATGGGAAACAGCCGCCTGTTGTTCGCCCGCATTCTCTTTTTCCGCCTTCAGCTTTTCGGCCGTTTCAATCAGACGCTCGGCAGCATCCGGACGACGGTTCAATACCACATCTTCTATACGCTCCAGAATATCCGAAGGAATATCGGTATACAGCACCGAAGTTCCCGGATTGACAATACCCATATCCATGCCTTGCTGAATGGCATGATAGAGAAATACCGCGTGCATCGCCTCACGGATATAGTTGTTGCCGCGGAACGAAAACGAAAGATTGCTGACTCCTCCGCTGACGTGTGCTCCCGGAAGGTTCTGACGAATCCAGCCCGTCGCCTTGATAAAATCGACGGCATAATTATTGTGTTCCTCGATTCCCGTAGCTACCGCCAGCACATTCGGGTCGAAAATAATATCCTGTCGACGGAAACCTACCTTCTCTGTCAAAATACGGTAAGCCCGTTCGCAAACTTCAATCTTACGTTCGAACGTATCGGCCTGCCCTTTCTCGTCGAACGCCATCACGATGACTGCTGCACCGTACTGCTTGACGGTACGGGCATGCTCAATGAAAAGTTCTTCGCCCTCTTTCAACGAAATGGAATTGACGACACACTTGCCCTGCACACACTTCAATCCCGCTACAATAACCTCCCATTTGGACGAGTCGATCATTATAGGCACACGAGCAATATCCGGCTCCGATGCGACCAGGTTAAGGAACGTAGTCATTTCCTCGGCAGCATCCAGCAAACCGTCGTCCATGTTGACATCGAGAATCAGCGCACCGTCTTCCACCTGCTTGCGGGCAATCGACAAAGCCTCATCGTATTTCTTTTCGTTGATCAAGCGAAGGAACTTGCGAGAACCAGCCACGTTGCAACGTTCACCCACGTTCACAAAATTAATTTCGGGAGTCACCTCCAGCAGTTCCAGTCCCGAAAGCCAGAGATATTTCGGTTCCGGCGCAGGCACATGAGGCTTGGCATTCTTGATGAGTTCCTGATACTTAGCTATATAGGCTTCGGTAGTACCGCAGCATCCTCCAATGATGTTGACCAGTCCCTCATCGATGTATTCCTTGACTTCGGCAGCCATCTCCTCGGGTGTCTGATCATATTTTCCCAAGCTGTTGGGAAGTCCGGCATTGGGGTAGGCACTTATATAATAAGGAGCACGGCGAGCCAGTTGTTCCAGGAAAGGCTTCAACTGCTTAGCCCCGAAAGAACAGTTCAATCCGATGGAGAAAATGTCGGCATGCTGCACCGAAGCCAGAAACGCGTCAAGCGTCTGTCCCGACAAGGTACGTCCTGCCACATCCGAAACCGTCACAGAAAGCATCAGCGGAACCTTTCTTCCCAATTTCCGCATCGAGGTTTCTGCCGCCAGAATAGCAGCTTTCGCATTCAGCGTATCGAAAATGGTTTCTATCAGGATGGCATCTACTCCCCCTTCGAGCAAGGCTTCCATCTGTTCGCGGTAAGCATCGGCAAGTTCATCGAACGTAAGTGCACGAAAAGCCGGATTGTTTACGTCGGGACTCATGGAGCAGGTCTTATTGGTAGGACCTACTGAACCAGCCACGAAGCGTGGCTTTCCGGGAGTTTTTGCGGTAAACTCATCGGCTACCTTACGAGCCAGACGGGCTGCCGCCAGATTTATTTCACGGCAATACGGCTGCATGTGATAATCCGCCATCGAAACAGAAGTCGCATTGAATGTATTTGTTTCGATGATATCTGCTCCCGCCTCCAGATACTTCCGGTGTATTTCCTCGATTACATCCGGACGCGTCAGGCACAGCATGTCGTTGTTTCCCTTCAACTGTCCGGGTATATCCTTGAAACGCTCCCCCCGGAAATCAGCCTCCGAGAGATTGTATTGTTGTATCATGGTTCCCATCGCTCCGTCGAGCACGAGAATACGTTCGTTTATTAGTTGTTGCATTTTGAAAAGCCCTATTTAATTATAAAAAAGCCGTGTAAGCCCGTGTAGTCAGTGTCGTCCTTTTCAGCCTATCGCTTGAACATGCGATCCATCATACGTTTGTCTTCCTTCTCTTTCAAAGTCTGACGTTTATCGTATTGTTTCTTACCCTTTGCCAGAGCGATAACCACCTTTGCCAGTCCTTTTTCATTGATATACATACGAGTAGGCACAATGGTAAAGCCCGGCTCGGCAGAAGTCCGTTCCAGCTTGCGCAGCTCCTTCTTGGTAAGCAGCAGCTTGCGGTCGCGACGGGCCGCATGATTATTATAAGAGCCATAAAAATATTCGGCAATGTGCATGTTCTTCACCCACAACTCTCCGCGGGAAAAGAAACAAAACGTATCGACCAGACTTGCCTTTCCCTGACGAATGGACTTGATTTCGGTTCCGGTCAGCACAATTCCGGCGGTATATGTATCGATAAACTCATAATCGAATGAGGCACGTTTGTTCTTGATATTGATATTACCGGCGTTTGTTTTCATCAGTTCAAAATTACAGATAACTTATTAAATATAAATTCGATAAGGGCAGGACACACCAAGATGATGACAGTTGCCACAATGGTAAAAGCTGTCTGGCTGTATTCCGGTATCTTGAGCCACCTGCGTACTCCTTCGAACACAATTACAATGGTATATATTTGCAATATCCAATGCAGCACGACTATAGAGAACAGTCCGCTGACGATATTCAAAACAAAGGTAACGACCATGGAATAGGCCACAAAGACCAGCATACGGTCGTAAGAATCTTTTCTTCCGAGCCATTTCCGGTTCAGTTTATCGAGCAAATAAGCCGACAGGAAAAATCCTCCGAACAAGGCAACAGCTACGGCACAACAGCGAGTCAAGGCTATTTGAAACATAATGGACGAAAAGTCCTTTCCAATAAATGTTCCAATAAACTCCGACAACCCGCACAAACCAATCAGGGGATAAACAAAAGCAGGCATAACCGAACGCCCTACCCCTCGCTCTGCTATTTCATTCCACGCTTTACCGGGAGTGGAAAGCAAAGTAACTATTTGCTGAAATAATGATTTATAATCCAATGTTATTCTTCTTTTTTGTAATCAATCCGACAATCGGAATTGCAAATGTACAAAAAAGAAATAAAAAAAGATACGAATTATACAGAAACACTGACATACATTAACATACAACAGCTATTCCGCATAATCCGTACCTTACGGGAGCATACTTCATCAAAGTATGCTTTTCTCTATCTTTTTTTCTCTCTTAAATTATTCGTCGCTACCTGAGCCGGTTGTGTTACCAGCCAGTTTATCATAATTTTCGACCACTGTCTTATAATCGATTTCGTATGATTTGCTTTCAACATCGTCTTCTTCATAGTCAGCATTATACTGATTCTGTTCGAATTCAATCACAATCTTATCCGGATTCTGTCCGTTATTGGCAAACTGATATTGGCTTAAAGCTGAATTCAAATTAAAATGTCTGAATTCGTATGCACGACTTGTTCTCTTTTTGTTTTCCTCTTCATCAAAATCCTGTATCGTATGACGAAGATGCAATGTCATAGTAGAGTTTGTGAAATCGGTCGTTGCATCATAATATAAGGTAAAATGATGAAGAGCTGTTTCTTTCTGCAAGTCATCATTATTAGAAGCCGGCTTATAATAGTAATAAATTGGGATGAATACATCTCTCTTCTGATAGAAAACAGGCTGCACACGATATTGTGAGCTGGTACTCATATCATATACACTATATACAGGAGCATTTGCGTTTTCTGCTACAGGAGCATTTGCAACCACTTGTTCATCGGTCAAAACAGAGTAACCAGCCAAATTAATATTTACTGCTTTCAGTGTATAATCTACAGTTGTAGGATCATATGTATAAGTAATATATGCATACTTGCCGCTGGTAAAATTTGTAATAATGTCTTTATCAGAAGGAACATACTCAAACCCTAATTCATCTACCAAACTATTAATTCCCAAATATCCTGATACTTTTACAAATGTACCACCCGATGCCGTATTAGTATAATCCCCTCCATTCAAGCAAGAGCTGAAACCTACCATTGCAGCTAAAGCCGATGCCATTGCGAAAAACTTCATTGTCTTCATATTTTTTCCTTTATGTTTTTATAGATTATTAAATTTCTTCATCTTAAATGAAAAAAGCGTAAAAATACTGCTTTGCCTTTTTCCTTTTTAACGTTTATTTATACAATTCGTAAAGATCGATCGGCTCTCCGGCTTCAAAACTC
The DNA here is from genome assembly GCA_000436795.1 of Bacteroides sp. CAG:1076. GTDB lineage: Bacteria > Bacteroidota > Bacteroidia > Bacteroidales > Bacteroidaceae > Phocaeicola. The sequence continues at coordinate 4,602 of HF993225.1, read as the reverse complement.
TCTATCTTCCACGAATTCACATAACAGCTATTCGTACTTAAACGATTTTCCTTCACAAATAAAACAATTATTGCTCTACCTCGGCAAACTGATCCAAATGTTCGTCCACGTATTCTGCAATCTGAGCCGTAACCTTCTCTTCCATATCCATATAGGCCTCTTCCAGATCATCGAATTCCTCATACTGCTCATACATGGCCATAAACTCGTCGTCGGAACACTCTTTTTCCAAGTCTTTCCGATGTGCATCGTAAATCTTCTTGGCATCGTAAATCAGTTTCGAAAACTCTTTAGCTCCAAACAGACGCATAGCCTTGGCAAAAGGATTATCGAAAATGTACGGTCCGTAACCATTCTGAATCAACTGTACGAAACCTCCTTCGAGCACTTCCTCCCGAAAGAAATGATACCCCAGCAGTGTATGCTGATAGCCATTGAGCAACGGCATGGTTTCTGCATTGATAACTCCACCGGTCACCTCCAAGTATTTGTCGACAAACACTTTCAGAAACTCATCCATTCCGGCTTCTGCACCACGACGCAAAGCATCGTCTTTTACTTTAATCTTACACTCGTCCATATACCTGATTGTTATTACTTATATATAGGTATATCCTTCTGTTGGAATACCGGCCGCAAAGATACAGGTTTCTCTCGGAAGATAAAAAACATTTTGATATGCCGACATTACAAAACACGAGTTTCAGCGAAAAATATCATTAAAATGCAACAAAAAGTTCGGTTTCATTGATTGCATAACTAAATAAAACGACTAACTTTGCGTACGAATTAAAGAAGAAATTCCGTAATAAGTGGTTTACGAAATACTTATTTTTTATTACTCATAAAACGTAAATAATATGATTTATTCACATGAAGTTGAACACATGTGTTGTGTTGCTAAAGGACCTAACCACGGTCCGGCCCCAATTCCTGAAGAAGGAAAATGGATTCAAGCAAAAGAAATCAAAGACATTTCAGGTTTAACTCATGGTGTGGGATGGTGTGCTCCACAGCAGGGTGCTTGTAAATTGACTTTGAACGTCAAAGAAGGTGTTATCGAAGAATGTTTGGTAGAAACAATCGGTTGCTCTGGTATGACTCACTCAGCAGCTATGGCTTCTGAAATTCTGCCGGGTAAAACAATTCTGGAAGCACTGAATACAGACTTGGTTTGCGATGCCATCAACACCGCAATGCGTGAATTGTTCTTGCAGATTGTATACGGTCGTACTCAGTCAGCTTTCTCTGAAGGCGGTTTGATGATCGGCGCAGGTTTGGAAGACTTGGGTAAAGGACTTCGCAGCCAGACAGGTACTTTGTATGGAACAAAAGCAAAAGGTACTCGTTACTTGGAACTGACAGAAGGTTACATCACCCGTATGGCTTTGGACAAAGACAACCAGGTAATCGGTTACGAATTTGTTCACATGGGTAAATTCATGGAACAGATCAAGAAGGGTACAGATGCTAATGAAGCATTGAAAGCTGTTACCGGTACTTACGGACGCTTCAAACCCGAACAAGGCGCAGTTAAATATATTGACCCACGTAAAGAATAATAAGGAGGATACAGATTATGATTAGACCAGTACAGTTTGAAAGTCAGGACCGTCGTATCAAGCAGATTTTGGCTGCTTTGAATGAAAACGGTATCAAAGACATTGAAGAAGCTAATGCAATCTGTGACGCAGCCGGCCTTGATCCGTATCTGACTTGTCAGGAAACTCAGGGTATCTGCTTCGAGAATGCAAAATGGGCATACGTAGTAGGTTGCGCAATCGCTCTGAAAAAAGGTTGTAAAAACGCTGCCGACGCTGCAGAAGCTATCGGTATCGGTTTGCAGGCTTTCTGTATTCCGGGCTCAGTAGCTGATGACCGTAAAGTAGGTTTGGGTCACGGTAACCTGGCAGCTCGTCTGTTGCGCGAAGAAACTCAGTGCTTCGCATTCTTGGCAGGCCACGAATCATTCGCTGCCGCAGAAGGTGCTATCAAGATTGCTGAAATGGCAAACAAAGTACGTAAGAACCCGTTGCGTTGTATCTTGAACGGTCTGGGTAAAGACGCTGCTATGATTATTTCTCGTATTAACGGATTTACTTACGTTCAGACTAAGTTCGACTACTTCACAGGTGAATTGAACATCGTAAAAGAAACTCCGTATTCAGACGGTCCTCGTGCTAAAGTAAAATGCTACGGTGCAGACGATGTACGTGAAGGTGTTGCTATCATGTGGCATGAAAATGTAGATGTATCTATCACAGGTAACTCTACTAACCCGACTCGTTTCCAGCATCCGGTTGCAGGTACTTACAAGAAAGAACGTGTTCTTGCAGGTAAACCTTACTTCTCAGTAGCTTCAGGTGGTGGTACAGGTCGTACACTTCACCCGGATAACATGGCTGCAGGTCCTGCTTCTTACGGTATGACAGATACTATGGGCCGTATGCACTCAGACGCACAGTTCGCTGGTTCTTCATCAGTTCCTGCTCACGTAGAAATGATGGGATTCCTGGGTATCGGTAACAACCCGATGGTAGGATGTACAGTAGCTTGCGCTGTGAACGTAGCTTTGGCTTTGAATAAGTAATTTATACTTGATTCAATCATATAAATCCCTGTAACTCTCTGAGTTATGGGGATTTTTATTTTATCCGTACTACTTGGAGAAATAATAAATCTTCATCACTTTTCGTCTGTTGTGCTTCTTATAAATCGTTGTGAATGGATGCTGAAATTGAAGCGGAATATCGCTTGAATCAGGCTTGTTTTTCTAAGGTTAAAAAGTGGCTGATTATCCTTGAAAATGGGCTGAAAAGAGGATATTTTGTGTGCAATCTGTGTGCAATTCCATATTTTATCGAAACTGCACACAAAAATTTCTTCATCTACCTCATATACAGAAAGATATATCATATTTGAAAGGACTTCCCAATGTCTAATTTAAAATGATTAAACTATGGTAAGAAGTTCATTTGCTATTCTCTTTTTCATAAGAGAGAGCAGAGTTAGAAAAGATGGTACAGCATCAATAGAGGTTGTACTCACAGTAAATGGAGAAAGATGTGCATTTTCTACAGGTAAAAGAGTAAAATCTTGCAATTGGGATAAAGTCAAGCAACAAGTAAAAGGTAAAGACGAAGAAGCTCAAAGCCTCAACAATTATCTAAAAGCAATCAAAGCCAAACTCTATCAGAAGGAAGCAGAATTATTAGACAGAGGTTTTATCATCACAGCAGAACTATTACGTGACGCTTACTTCGATAAGGTAGAATCACTCAAAGAAAAAACGCTGTTTGAAGTCTTTGAAGAGCATAACCAAGAACAGGAAAAGCTGGTTGGTAATGGAGTTTCTAAAGCTACTTATTGGATTTCTGTCTATACAGTAAGATTACTCAAAGAATTTGTTCAGCAGAAATACAAAAGAGAGGATTTATACCTACGCGAACTGAACCTGAACTTTATCCAGTCTTTTCATTCATTTCTAAGAATAGATAAAGGAATGGCTCAAAATTCATCGACCAAACACCTAAAGCTACTTAAAAAGATTGTCAACCTTGCAGTAGCTAATTCATACATGACTACCAATCCGTTCATCACTTATAAGATAGAACGTGAACCCGTGGAAATTGACTTTTTGGATGAAGAAGAACTGAGGAAAATTATCAACTTTGACACTCCCCTACCCAGACTGGAGAGAGCAAAAGATATGTTTCTCTTTGGGTGTTTCACTGGATTGAGCTACATCGACATCAAAACCTTAGCTCCAGAACATTTTGAAAAGGACAGCACAGGTAGAATCTGGATTAAGAAACGCAGGGTAAAGACTGGAATTCTTTCACGCATCCCCCTGCTCCCTATCGCCAAACTGATATTGGATAAGTACAAAGGTAGAGAGAAATTACTGCCAATTCAAGACCCAGCAGATATAAACAAATACCTAAAGGATATAGCCATTTTGTGTGAGATCAAGAAACGAATCACATTTCATACCAGCCGCCACACATTCGCCAGCTCCGTTACTTTAGCCAATAATATCTCACTTGAGGTCGTTTCTAAGATGCTTGGTCATACCAATACCAGAATGACCACTCATTATGCTAAGCTAATAGATAAGTGCATAGGTGAACAAATGGATAAGCTCATGGAAACATTTACTGGAGATTCCAACAAATGATTTTTATAAATTAAGTTGTCTCAAGCATATATTTTGGGACAACTTAACTTATAAATTACACTAAATTCACAAAAAACACGTAATATTGCTAATTATTGGCACTATAAAATATATTGTGTAAATGGAAATACGGGATTCAAGTTTGAGTCTCGTATTTTTTATTTTATAGATTTGCAAAATGAAGAAGATTATGAAGGAAAAGAATCAAGTAGTGCCCGATGAGATATTAAGCAAGGAGTTCCTTAGCCAGTTTAAAACAGAAGCCGATGTAAGCAAGTTCCTGAAGTAGTTGCATGCCCAAGTATTGAAAAAATGCTTAAAGGCGAAATGGATGCCCATTTGGGGTATGAAAAGAACTCTGTGGCCGGTAATAACAGTGGTAATTCACGCAACGGCAGCTATCAGAAGAAAATCCAGACCGAACA
>HF993224.1:21603-45858 GCA_000436795.1 Bacteroides sp. CAG:1076 | reverse complement strand
ATCAGCTTGCTGCGCTGATGATTACTTATCCGTCTACTCATGGTATTTTCGAAAGTGATATTGCCGAGATTTGTAAGATCATTCATCGTTGCGGTGCTCAGGTATATATGGATGGTGCCAACATGAATGCGCAAGTTGGACTGACTAATCCGGGTACTATCGGTGCTGATGTGTGTCACCTGAATTTGCACAAGACGTTTGCCAGCCCTCACGGCGGCGGCGGCCCGGGTGTAGGTCCGGTATGTGTGGCCAAGCATCTGATTCCGTTCCTCCCGGGACATGCACTCTTCGGCAACGAACAGAATGAGGTTTCTGCTGCTCCTTACGGTAGTGCAGGTATCTTGCCTATTACGTATGCTTATATTTGCATGATGGGGGCTGAAGGACTTGAAAGGGCTACCAAGACAGCAATTCTGAATGCAAATTATCTTGCAGCCTCGCTGAATGATACGTATGGTACGGTTTACCGCGGAACCAATGGATTTGTAGGACATGAGATGATTCTGGAATGCAGAAAGATTCACGAAGAAAGTGGCATCACCGAGAATGATATTGCCAAAAGACTGATGGATTACGGTTATCATGCTCCTACTCTCTCCTTCCCTGTGCATGGTACATTGATGATTGAACCTACGGAAAGTGAAAGTTTGTATGAGTTGGATAATTTTATCGAAACCATGCTCAGCATCTGGCATGAAATAGAGGAAATCAAAAGCGGTGATGCTTCGAAGGAAGACAATGTGCTGGTTAATGCCCCGCATCCGGAATATGAAGCGGTAAGCAATAAGTGGCAGCATATGTATAGCCGCGAAAAGGCAGTATATCCTACGGAAAGTGTTCGCGAAAATAAGTTCTGGATTAATGTCGCACGTGTAGACAATACGTTGGGCGACCGCAAGTTGTTGCCTACCCGTTACGGCAGCTTCGACTAAAGAACGGATAGCCACAAAAAAAATATCGGGACTGCCCTTCCGGACAATCCCGATATTTTTTTATTTATGCTTTGACCGTTACGCCATCGTACCGCCGATAATATCGAGCAATTCGTTCGTAATAGCTTGCTGACGACTCTTGTTGTAAATCAGCGTAAGCTCCTGAATCAAATCGTTTGCGTTATCGGTTGCTATCTGCATTGCCATCGTACGGGCAGCGTGTTCTGCTGCATTCGAGTCAAGCAATACGGTATACATTTTCATACGTAATACTTTGGGCAACAATTCCTGCATCACCTTTTCTGCCGATGGTTCAATAATATAATCGGCCTGCATGCCTTTTTCCTGTTCTTCTTCAGCAGAAGTCTGGGCAAGATTAATAGGCAAATAGGTTTCACGTGTCAGTATCTGAGTAGATGTCGACTTAAAGTGGTTGTACAGCAATTCGACGTGCTGTATCTCACCGCTCACGAAACGATCCATCACTTCGGCAGCCAGATCGGAAGCCTCCTTGTAATTAGGCTTTCCGCTCATGTGCTGATAATCTCCCATCGGCGTTATACCTAACTTCTTTACGGCATCTGCGACTTTACGTCCCACCGGATATACAAGTATGTTTTCCTTTCCTACCTGCCGGATATACTCTTCAAGCATCTCAGACAAATGACGGATTATATTCACATTAAATCCACCGCACAGGCTACTGTTCGATGCAAATACCACAATGGCAATCTTCTTCACATCACGTTTCACGACGAAAGGTGACTCCACACTCAGCCCTGAATTCAGAAAGTTAGTAAGCATGTGATGCAGTCTTCGTTCGTAAGGAAGCATGTTCTCTATTGCCTCCTGAGCTTTATGCAGCTTCGAAGAGGCAACCATTTTCATCGCCGAAGTAATCTTCAGCGTTCCATTTATGGAGTTTATTCTTCCTTTTACTTCTTTCAGTGATGCCATGACGATTATTTTTCTTTAAATTGTCCGGCTGTTTCTGCCGCTACTTTTTCAATCAATGCTGTTACTTCATCGTTGATCTTACCACTTGCCAGTACATCGAGCACATCAGCCTGATGGTTGGCACGCATATTGGTAAGGAATGCGTCTTGGAATGCACGCACTTTACTGATAGGAATATCGCGCATCAAACTGTGGGTTCCACAATACAGAATAGCAATCTGCTCTCCTACCGGCATCGGTGAATACTGCGGCTGAATAAGCAACTGGTTGTTTTTACGTCCGCGGTCGATAGCCATTGCAGTTACAGGGTCCATATCGCTGCTGAACTTAGAGAAAGCTTCCAGCTCACGATACTGTGCCTGGTCTATCTTCAATGTTCCGGCCACCTTCTTCATACTCTTGATCTGTGCACTACCACCTACACGAGATACTGAAATACCTACGTTAATTGCAGGACGGAAGCCCTGGTTAAACAAGTCGGTTTCCAAGAATATCTGACCATCGGTAATAGAAATTACGTTTGTCGGGATATAAGCGGAAACGTCTCCGGCCTGTGTTTCGATGATAGGTAACGCTGTAAGCGAACCTCCGGCTTTAACTTTTCCCTTCAGGCTGGCAGGAAGATCGTTCATCTGTTCTGCAACTTCCTGCTGGCTGATGATTTTTGCAGCACGCTCCAGCAAACGAGAATGCAGATAGAAGATATCACCCGGATATGCTTCACGTCCTGACGGACGACGAAGAATCAAAGATACTTCACGGTATGCAACGGCCTGTTTTGAAAGGTCATCGTATACAACCAATGCATGACGACCGGTATCACGGAAGTATTCACCGATAGCAGCTCCGGCAAATGGAGCAAAATACTGCATGGCAGCAGGATCGGATGCCGTAGCAGCTACTACTACTGTATAATCCATTGCTCCCTTTTCACGCAATGCGTTTACAAGGCTGGCAACGGTAGAACCTTTTTGTCCTACGGCTACATAGATACAATATACCGGATTTCCTGCTTCATAATTAGCACGCTGGTTAATAATCGTATCGATAGCAATCGCTGTTTTTCCTGTCTGACGGTCACCGATAATCAACTCACGCTGTCCTCGTCCGATAGGAATCATGGCATCAATTGCTTTCAAACCAGTCTGCAAAGGCTCGGTTACAGGCTGACGGAAGATTACTCCCGGCGCCTTACGTTCCAGAGGCATTTCAAACAATTCGCCCCCTATCTCACCACGTCCGTCAAGAGGTACACCCAGAGGGTCAATCACACGTCCCAACATGCTTTCGCCTACATTAATAGAAGCGATACGTTTGGTACGCTTTACAATCATCCCCTCCTTAATCTGGTCTGTAGGACCCAAAAGCACAGCTCCCACATTGTCCTCCTCCAGATTCATCACGGTACCCATGATACCGTTTTCAAACTGCAAAAGCTCGTTGGCTTCTGCATTGCGCAAGCCGTAGATACGTGCTACACCATCGCTGACCTGTAGTACCGTTCCCACTTCGTCAAACTTCAGTGAGTTGTCGATACCTTGCAACTGACGCAGCAGTACTTCCGATACTTCGCTGGGTTTTATTGTATTTTCTGGCATAACTTTTTAATTAAAAATGATAAATGAAGCAAATAATCTTTCTCCATTTACTTAAACAATTCTTCTGTTTCTCGCAATAAACTGTTGCTTAACGCGCTTCAACTGATTAGCCACACTGGCATCCAGGCGATAACCTTCCAGCTCAATAATATATCCTCCTATCAGTTCCGGATCGATATGTGTTTCCATCTCTACCTTTCCCTGAGTACGGCTCCCTATCAAGTCGACCAAATGCTCTTCCAGACGTTTGGAAGGTACGGCTGTAGTAAGCTTTCCCACGAGGATATTTTTATCTTCACGATACAAATCAATATACGACCACAACATGAATTGCAAGAATTTTTCTCTTCTTTCATCGAGTACCAAAGCGAAGAAACGCATCAACTCCTCACTGACGTCCTTGCCTCCCGATGCTTCACGTAATAATTCACATTTACGTTTAGCGTCAAGTACCGGATTTTCTATGGCCCGACGCAAATCGGGGACATTCACGTAATTGGCAGCAAGTGTTTTTACCTCTTCATATACCCGATCTTCTACCTTTTGCCCTTCAGCATATGCCAACAAGGCTTTTGCGTAACGCATAGAAACAACTCCTGTATTCATGGTACGTTATTTTTTAGTAGATTCGATCATTTCATCAAGCATGCGGTCAATAAGTTCTTCCTGTTCCTTGGCATCAGCAAGTTTGTTTCGCATAATCTTCTCGGCAATGCCAACAGAAAGTACTGCGACCTGACGGCGGATATCGCGAATCGCACTTTCCTTTTCCGTTTCAATCTGTTTCTTGATTTCAGCCATCAAGCGATTTCCTTCGGCAATTGCACGATTCTGCGCATCTTTAACAATACGATCGCGCGTAGCAGCTGCTTCGGCAAGGATACGTGCCTGCTCTTCGTGTGCCTGAGCAAGTACCTTTTCACCCTCAGCCTTTACGTTTGCCAATTGTTCATTGGCTTCACGAGCAGCTTTCAGCGAGTTATCAATATATGCTTTCCGGTCCTCTACCATCTTAATGATTACCGGGAAGCCGTACTTTGCCAAGACAAAGAATACGACTCCAAAGACGATAATCATCCAAAACAGTAGCCCCGGATCCGGAGTTAATAATCCCATAAACTAATGTTTTATTATAAGAATAATGTCAACAAACAAACAACGATGGCAATCAAGGCAACACCTTCTACCAATGCAGCTGCAATAATCATGTTCATACGCAGATCACCAGAAGCTTCCGGCTGGCGAGCCATAGCTTCCATTGCCGATCCACCGATACGACCGATACCAATACCTGCACCCAATACTGCGATACCTGCGCCAATAGCAGCACCTAACTTACTAATACCAACTCCTGCAGCAGCCTGCAATAAAACTGACAATAACATAATCTTTTAAAATTTTAAATGGTTATACTTTTATTTCTTATTTTTTTGTTATGCTTCGTGACTCTTTACACGCGACAATCCGATGAAGACAGCCGACAGCATTGTGAACACGTAAGCCTGGATGAATGCAACCAGAATTTCCAATGCATCCATAAATATACCGAATGCAACGGCAACAACCGTCATTGAGCCATTAATAACAGGACCCGCTTTCACTGTAATGAAGATAATTGCAATCAAGCTCAATACAGCAGCATGTCCCGCCATGATATTGGCAAAAAGACGAATCATCAAAGCAAACGGCTTTGTAAAGATACCAAAGAATTCAATCAACGGCATCATAGGAACCGGAGCCTTCAACCAAGTTGGAACATCCGGCCAGAATATCTCCTTCCAATATTCCTTTGTACCATAAATATTGGTGAGCAAAAATGTTATAAGCGCCAGCACCATTGTAATGGCAATGTTACCTGTCACATTCGCTCCTCCCGGAAATATAGGAATCAATCCCATCAAGTTATTTACCAGCACAAAGAAAAAAGCTGTCAGTAAATAAGGAGCATACCGTTTATAGTCCTTACCGATACAGCCTTTAATCACATCATCGTATATCATCAGAATCAGTGCTTCCATCATACCAACACCACCACGGGGAGCTCCTTGCTCAACCGGATGTTTCTTGTACCAGCGTACGCAACTCATCATGATGATAAGCAGTACTGCACTGTTGATAAACAATCCCATTACATTTTTTGTAATAGAAATATCCAACGGACGGACTTCTTCACCAGCAGCATTGCGTTCTACGATTTTACCGTCGTACGCTCCACCACGTGCAATGTACAGTCCTTCATATTCCCCTTCTTCCAGACGAGAAGAACAAAAGACATGCCAGCCCGTACTACTATGCACAATTACTGGCAAAGGAATACTTACAACAGTATTGCCCAATGTAGCTATATGCCATTCATAAGCATCGCCAATATGACCGAAGACCAATTCGTTCACATTTACATCTCCTTCCTTATTTTCTACGGAAGAAGTAGCGACTGCCGTTGAGTCAGCATTTTGCGCCATCAGCATTCCCGTCGTCCCCATCAACAGAAGCAGAAACAGTGCTATGTACCGTAATTTTTTCATTGTTTACTTTTTTACTATTTTTCAGTTTCGTTTCAAACCAGAGGAAAAAGCGAGTTTCAAATATCAGAAATGCAAAGAAGAAAAACACATAAGTCAGCATGAAAGCCACGACCTCGTGCCCGATAAGGAATGCGTAGGCAACCAATATCAACGCACTTAAAATGAATTTCAACACTTTACACGACAAGTAACACATCACCAGTTTTTCCAGTCCCATACGATAGTAGAACGAAAACATTTCTATGTAAAACAAACCAAACAGATAAAAGAATATCGGAATCGCCGGGAACCATAAAAAATACCGTTCAGGTATAAAGATATGATACACTACAGCCACTAAAGCCGTCAACACGACTCCAATCAGAGTCAACTCTCTAATAAACTTTTTTCTGATGGTTAACAAAAACATAGTATTGTGCAGTTTTTCTTATCGGAAAGCTGCCAAAAACATTTAGGTCCTACGCCCGTCTTACTTTTCTCAAAGTTCGACACAGACTGATATCTGGTTATTGTTTATGTCGGCAAAACCTCCTGCGACTTCTAAAGTCTGAGTTTCTGTTCCCGACGTATAACTCAATTTTCCCGCCACGAGTGACGAAATAATAGGTGCGTGATTCACCAGTACCTGAAACTCTCCCAGTTCTCCCGGAAGAGTTACCTGAGATACTTTCCCGTCGAACAACATACGTTCGGGTGAAACGATAACTAAATGCATTTCTTTCATAATTCGTTGAGTTTTCTTTACCCTTTGGCAGCTTCAAGCAATTTCTTTCCTTTTTCGATTGCGTCTTCTATCGTACCTACATTCAGGAAGGCCTGTTCAGGCAGATAGTCGACTTCACCGTCCAGAATCATCTTGAATCCCTTAATGGTATCTTCTATCGAAACCATTACACCCGGAACTCCCGTAAACTGTTCGGCTACGGCAAACGGCTGAGAAAGGAATCGCTGAACTCGACGAGCACGGTTTACTGTCAGACGGTCTTCGTCCGAAAGTTCATCCATACCCAAAATAGAAATAATATCCTGCAATTCCTTATTACGTTGAAGAATCTGTTTTACACGCTGAGCTGTTTCATAATGTTCCTTGCCGACAATCAGCGGATCAAGGATACGAGAAGTAGATTCCAGCGGATCTACAGCCGGATAAATACCCAATTCCGTAATCTTACGGCTCAATACGGTAGTAGCATCCAAGTGCGTAAAAGTAGTAGCCGGAGCCGGGTCGGTCAAGTCATCGGCCGGTACGTATACAGCCTGTACAGAAGTGATAGAACCATTCTTGGTAGAAGTGATTCGTTCCTGCATCTGTCCCATTTCTGTTGCCAGTGTTGGCTGATAACCTACCGCAGAAGGCATACGTCCCAGCAAAGCCGAAACTTCAGAACCTGCCTGAGTAAAACGGAATATATTATCAATAAAGAAAAGGATATCACGCGGACCATTCTCACCTGTCTGACGATCACGGAACGATTCTGCAAGAGTCAGACCAGACAATGCTACAGACTGACGTGCACCAGGAGGTTCATTCATCTGTCCAAACACCATGGCAACCTGTGATTTCTCCACTTCCGAATAATCCACCTTCGACAAGTCCCAGTTTCCTTCTTCCATACTCTTCAGGAACTCATCGCCGTAGCGGATAACTCCAGACTCAATCATTTCACGCAGCAAGTCGTTACCCTCACGAGTACGTTCTCCTACGCCGGCAAAAACAGAGAAACCGTTGTGCTTTTTGGCGATATTGTTGATCAACTCCTTGATAAGTACGGTTTTTCCAACGCCCGCACCACCAAACAATCCAATTTTACCACCTTTCAGATAAGGTTCCAAAAGGTCAATAACCTTAATACCTGTGAAAAGGACTTCCTGTGTCGTAGCCAGGTCTTCAAATTTAGGCGGTTCACGATGGATAGGGAAACCTCCCGTTTTATCCAGTTCTTTCATACCGTCTATCGTTTCACCGACAACGTTCATTACTCGTCCCTTAATTTGAGGACCAACAGGCATTGTAATAGCCTGTCCGGTAAGCATGACTTCCATTCCACGCTGCAATCCATCCGTACTGTCCATTGCTACGGTACGCACAGTATCTTCACCGATATGCTGCTGCACTTCCACTACCAACGTACGACCATCATTTCTTTTGATCGTCATCGCATCGTGAATTTTCGGCAAAGCATGCTCCGCATCCACGCCGTCGAATTTGAATCGAACATCGACAACCGGACCGATTACCTGCGAAATGTGTCCAACGATTTTTGACATAAGCTTAATCTTTTATTTTATAATTAAAAGTTCGTTTTGTAGTCCTGAAAAATCTACTCTTTTATGTTTTTCGCAATAGTTTAATGTTTAACTATTCCGTATGGCAAATTTATACAATAATCTGCCAACAGTGTACTCCTAAGTAACATTTTTTAGCCCTAAAACCATGTTTTCTGACACAAATCAAGCTATTTTGAACAGGTCTTTTTACACTATAAGACATCTATAAACATTTGTTCACATATAATGTCCTGGCTTGGTTTTCCTTCCTTTTTTCTCGACATTAGTAAACAAACGAACTATATTACACAAAAAAGATATCCCGACAAAACATAGTCTGTCGGGATATCCATAAAAACTTCATTACAAATGCAAAAACTTATTCTACGGGCGATTTTCATCCACGCCACAGATGCAACAGGATTCATCCTATCAGCGTTGCAACAATTTTACGAGGCCCGCCATAATCCCGGAACTCGCAGAGATATATTCCCTGCCATGTTCCCAAATTCAGTCTTCCGTTTGTCACAGGAATCGTAAGCGAAACCCCTGTCAGGCTGCATTTGGCATGGCTTGGCATATCATCACTTCCTTCGTCTGTATGCTGATAATAACTTTCATTTTCAGGTATCAGGCGATTGTATATCCGTTCCATATCACCGCGAACTGAAGGGTCATAATTTTCATTGATGCTGAGCGCGCAACTGGTATGCTTCACAAAGAGATTCAGCAGGCCTGTTTCCGGCAAAGCAGGCAGATGCTTCAACACTTCTTCTGTTATCAAATGAAATCCTCTGGAACGAGCCTTTAGCGTAAATTCTACTTGTTGTATCATCTGTATTCCTCCCTCTTATTTTCTCAGCCTGATAGCATTTATCTTGCGACGTATGATTAAAATATTCAAAGCCGATACTCCTATAAAGATTATAACACCCGTCACGACAGCAGGAAGCACACTGCCACTTCCGGCATCAGGGTATAAATTCATGACAGTATCCAGATAAAGCGAACGAACAACCATTACCGCTACAATTCCCAACGCCAGCACAACAAGATTCAATACAATGGTCAGTAACTGATATGGGCGTGCTACACGTGCAGGGCTGTAACCTATCAACAATAAGTTTTCCAGCTTCGTAGAATTTTTCTGCAACAACAGATAGATACTCAATATCAATATGTAGAACGAAAGTACACTGATAAGCAGTCCTACCGACAATACTATGCCAATCACCACCTTCAGAAACCAACTTGCCTTACCGGCATCAAGGCTGTTTCCTTCAGTTTCATATCCCTTTTGCTGGAAGAATTTGGCAATCCGTTCATCCGTCGGATTATTCACCTCCACAATCAGGCGTGAAGGCTCAACCTTCTCCCCGGTTCCATAGGCGGCATTTGCCCAGTTAATAAACGTTTCCGGTACCAGAATTGTATTCAACCGATTGGAAAAACCCACGATATTTCCCTTCAACTGCTTTACCTGACCGTTACCCATAATACGGATATCCAAGTTCACCATTCCCATGACACCCTCCGAAAGCTGAGGAAGATTCCGGCTCTGCGCAAAGCCGAAATTATACAAGTTCAGGTAATTACGCGGAATAATGATAGGCACCACATCCGACGACGGATCAAACTTCCATTTATCCAATTTCACATCAACAAACTCATCGGGCACAGACTCGAAAAACATATCGGTAGACATGCGTATTCCCTGCATTCCCATACCGGCAGAAACCTTGAATTGCGACGGAAGAAAACGTCCTACGTTCTTGGTAAACGGCTGTTCCTCTATTTCTGCGATATCACCTGCCGAGAAAGTACTGCTCTTTCCCACAATAGCTCCCAGCGTACTAACCTTCTTACTAAGGATTACAAAATCTTTTTTAATAAAGCTATCTCCCTGAGTAAACACGGGCAATACATCCCGATAGAACTGTATACCCAGCAAAACGATAATCATGCCACACAAATTGGCAAGGAAAAATCCAGCCAGTTGCGACACGCTGATATGTTGTCTTAATAATTTCCAAACCATAACTTCCATGTTTATAAAGAAAGTACCCTGTCGTAGTTCAGCGGAAGATGCTTTCCGATAGATGTAACGATTATACCTGCTCCCTGCTTGCCAGCCTCTTCCTGCAAAATCTCAGCCATCACCTTTCCGTTTCCGTCATCCAAATGGCTGACCGGCTCGTCCAGAAAAATAAAATCGAAAGGCTGACACAAGGCACGGACAAAGGCAACTCGCTGCTGCTGCCCGAAAGACATTTTTCCAATCCGCTGGTTCCATTTGTCGGCTATGCCCAGGCGCGAGAACCACTCCTCCACCTGATTACGCTTACAATGCCCTGTCAGAGAATTTTTCAACTGTATATTCTCCCATGCGGTAAGTTCCGGGAAAAGGCGCAACTCCTGAAACAACATACTCAGCGAGCGCTTTCTGATTTCCACCCAACGACTGACCGGATAGTTTTTCACATTCTCCCCGTCAAAGCAAATGATACCCTGATAATCCTTTCGATACCCGTAGATAAAACTACAGAGGGAAGACTTACCCGTACCCGAAACGGCTTCCACCAGATAAGTCTTCCCCCGCTGAAATGCGACCTGACGATGCCACACATCAGAGATAATGCTATCTCTGCCGGAAAACACTTCCGGCAGAGTTTGTTGTAATTCTATTGTTTCCATTCTTCTTTAATTAAAAGCCTCCAGCAAGGACTGAAGGATATTTTTATCCTTATCGGTTGTTACAAGCTCCAGATGAGCAGACTTACAGTCGGCCGACTCTATTGTCATATAATCCAGACAACCCAATGCACCGACAGCCGAAGCATACTGATTATTGCTGCCAAGCAACTGCTTTGCCTGAGCTGTAACCGATGCGAAATTCATTCCGACAAAACATCTCTTGCCAGCCACTTTCTTGCCCCACGCACAATCTCTCAGTGACAAGCCCGAAACCCGTGCATCCACCAGATTGGCATCATTGGTAAAATACAGGCGATTGTTTCTCACGCCGAACCAGAAACTTACAACACCCGGACGCATTCCCAGCATCTGACCGTCCTGCATACGGAATTCATAATCGTTGGCACCACGGTTCAACAGCTGCATTTGTCCGTTGGTCATAGCCAAAAGCGGCTTCAAGTCCTCGAATGTCTGCAAGAACTCACTGTTTGTCACATCAGCATAGGCGATGAACCCGTTCTGCAAAGGATTCGTCAGAGCAACAGCCATATCACCTTTGATGGAACTGAAAATAGCCTTGAAATCAATCGGCATGATGGAGCTCTCGAACTGCTGGCGGACCGTTGCATTTTCACACAACAAATCGTATATTTTTCCACCATCCATATTCCCGGTCATCCAGAAGAATGTATTGGCAGGGAAAGCATCCAGATAAGTTCCTTTCACCGGATTGGTAGCCTGCAACTGTTTTTCCGTCATCGCATTCACCAGCTTATCCGTCGTCATGTCCTTCACATCCATTACAACCTTCCCTTTTTCAAAGTTCACAGCCGAAAGGTATTTTACATCCTTCAAATTCATGCTGGCAGAAGTTCCCATTGTAAGAGGAGCGACATACTCGCTTGGAATCCAGTCGAGGGAAGTCAACAGTACAATATCCCCCTTCGTTTCCTTCATATGCTGAAAGTCGGAAGTCGCAGCAAAACCGTCTTTTTCAGTTTGACGGAGCAACATCGAAGCCGAATGAAGCATATCTTTTGCCTGTCCTCCCTTCAGGTCGAGCATAGCAAGGAAGGCATCATCCGTATATGCAACCAGTACATTACCCATTGCCGTCCACATACAACCGTCAGCTTCCACAGGCTTTTCGCATACCTGCTGGTCGTGCAAAGCTTTCAGCAAGTCTTCCAGTTTTCCATCATCCGACACACGCATGACCAGTCCTGTAGACACACCGCCCGCCCCGACAAAATAATATACCTTTTCCGTCAGGTCAAGTCCGCTTTCCGAAGGATCCTTTGTCACCTTGTCTATAAGTTCACCGGCACCTTCTGCCCCGCTTTTCAAGGCATTGCTCAACCGTGCAACCACCGGTGCTCCTTTATCACTACTCAGTCCGCTTTTATCGGCCATCGACACCAGGTCGACCGACACCACTACTGCTGCATCCTTCGGAAGAACATTTTCATAAACATTTTTCTTGCTGCACGATGCCAGCAGCATAACCGTCGCCAGCAGGCAGCCAATTAATACGTTCCGATTCATAATCTTCGTATGTTAACTATTAAACAAATTCATAGTATGTACCGCCACCAGTGCCGCCGTTTCCGTCCGCAGGCGCGATTTACCCAGACTGACGGGCTGGAATCCCAGCGATTCTGCCTTTTCGACTTCCTCACGGCTGAAATCTCCTTCGGGACCAATCAGCACGACAGCATCCTCACCCGGCTTCAGCACATCCTTCAGCAAGGGCTTTTCTCCCTCGTAACAGTGAGCGATAAACTTCTGCCCGCTGAATTCCCGCTGCATGAAACGCCCGAAATCTTCCATTTCGTTGACAATCGGTTTCCGTGCCTTGAGCGACTGCTTTACTGCCGAAACTACAATTTTCTCTATACGTTCAGTTTTTATGACCTTGCGTTCCGAGTACCGGCAGTTCAAGAAACTAAGCTCGTCAAATCCGATTTCGGTAGCTTTCTCCACGAACCACTCTATACGATCCATATTCTTCGTAGGCGCCATAGCCAGATGAAGATGCCCCTTCCAGAAAGGTTCCTGAGGAATGGTTTCCGTCACTTTCACCTGACAGCGTTTGCCGGTTGCCGCACTGATAACAGCCCGGTAGAAATATCCCTTACCATCGGTCAGCATCACCTCGTCGCCTACCGTCAGGCGCAATACACGCAGGCAATGTCCGGCTTCCTCTTCAGGAAGTTCCGGATTTACAGCGATGTCCGGAGTATAAAAAACATGCATATCTTTCTATTATTATGGTTGATTTGTATTCTTTCCTTTGCCCTCACGTTTTCTGATTTCATCGCGCAGTTGCGATGCACGTTCGTAGTCCTCTTGCTCTACCGCCTCTGCCATCGCCTTTTTCAGCGATTCCAAATCGATGGTATTGACCGAAACCGTATATGTTGAGCCGTCGGGAGAAATATTGCGCAACTGCTCTTTTTCCAGAATATCTTCATAAACATACAGCGGAAACTTCTTTCGGAGTGCCAGAGATATGACATCCGTAGTCCGGGCGTCCACCTGAAATTCCGTTCCGTCTTCGCGTTGCACATACAAGTACGAGCTATAGATACCGTCTTTCACCTCATAAATCAGCCCTTTGACCGGCGTCAGTCCGCCTTCCTTCATTACAGCCAGCATCAAATCGTGCGTAAACGGACGCGGAGGAGTGTACGACATCTGCCCCATCTTGATAGCCTGCGCTTCCTGCTTCCCTATAATCAGAGCCAGCTTGCGGAAGTGTCCGCCAAGTTCTTCGAGCACCAGTGCAAAGGAGTCCGAAGGCTTGAGTACCGCAGACATATCCAAAACTTTTATTTCTATCTCATTCATTTTTCAGGAACTTCATGTTTATATTTAAAAACAATGCTGAACATAATAGCCACTACCAGCGCATAGGCTGCAAAGATAAACCACGCATGGCTCCATCCGGCAACTTGCGGTTCGGTACTGCCGAAGTCGACAAACTGATTGACCACCCACTGAGCACTCAAAGTTCCAATTGTAGCTCCCAGTCCGTTAGTCATTATGATAAACAATCCCTGCGCGCTGGAACGTACGGTTATATCCGTTTCCTTATCAACATACAGCGAACCCGAAACATTGAAGAAGTCGAATGCCACACCATATACAATCATGGAAAGAATAAACATCCATACTCCCGATCCCGGATTACCAAGTCCGAAGAGTCCGAAGCGCAATACCCATGCAATCATGGCAATCAGCATAACCTTTTTAATGCCGAAACGTCCCAAGAAGAAAGGAATCAGCAAGATACAGCACGTTTCGCTTATCTGAGAAAGCGAAATCAGCAGATTGGCATGCTGTACGCCAAAAGTATCGGCATATTCAGGTATCGAACCGAAACTGGTGATAAACGGATTGGCAAAGCCGTTGGTTATCTGCAAAGAAACGCCCAGCAGCATCGAAAAAATAAAGAAAATAGCCATCTTACGCTCACGGAACAGCAAGAAAGCCTTCAGTCCCAAAGCCTCAACCAGCGATTTCCGCTGTCCGTCTCCGCCACGGCTGACCGGACACTGAGGCAAGGTGTTGGCATATACTGCCAGAATAACACCCCAAGCAGCACATGTAAAGAACTGCATGTAGTTATCCTGAAATTTAAACAAGTCGACCAGCCACATGGAACAGATAAATCCGATTGTTCCACATGTACGAATCGGAGGAAATGCCTTGATGGTATCCAGTCCTGCCTTGTCGAGCGCCGTATATGCCACAGAGTTTGACAGCGCAAGCGTAGGCATATAAAATGCAACACTCATGGAATAAAACGCAAACAGTACCGGAAACGAAACAGCATCGCCTGCCGTCATTCCGTAATATCCCGCTCCTACCATAAACAGGGCAGCAAGCAGATGGCTCAGCCCCAGCAGACGCTGCGCCGGAACCCAGCGGTCGGCAATGATACCCAGTATGGCCGGCATAAACAGCGAAACGATGCCCTGCATAGCATAAAATATTCCAATATGGCTACCCAGACCAATTTTGGTCAGATAAGTACCCATAGACGTAAGATAAGCTCCCCATACAGCAAACTGCAGGAAGTTCATAATGATCAGTCGAATCTTGATATTCATAGTTTTCATATATTAGTTGCATACAAAGGGTTTATGCACCCTCTATCAAAAATTAAACAAATATAGGAAAAGAAACGAAAAGCCAAAAACATTTTTCAGCAGATTTTACCTTCATTTGCTTTTACAAAGCTGACAAACGATGTACAGAGGTATATCCAGCTATCGTTTTATTTGCACCAGTTTGTCAAGAGAAAGTAAAAGAAACAACAGCGTGCTGACGAGAAAAGGCGGGCAGGTTTTCTGATGTTTTTGTACAAAAAACAATAAAGTTTGTACAAAACAAAAAAGAATTTGTACAAAAGACAAGGGGAACGTCTTCGGAAATTTTTAAAGGGCGGGCAGGCATCGTGGAACAGATGCAGAGTCGTCAGGCAGGCCACTGCATACGCCCTCCCCGACGACTCTGTCGTTTGACCGAGAGAGAAGGGCGTATGAGGCCATGACCATTAATGATTTCGCACCAGATACAAGCTATGGTCAATACATGCCGGAAGCTCTTCCTTATAGTGTGTGACCATGATCAAGGTTTTGTCCTTACGCTTGCAGAAGGCTTCGATCACATCCTTCACCATACGGCGGTTGTGCATGTCCAGTCCGTGCAGCGGCTCGTCCAGAATGAGCAGTTCGGGATCCTTCACAAAGGCTCTTGCAAGCAGTACCATGCGTTGTTCACCGCTGGAAAGTTGCAGGAAATTCCGGTCCTTCAATTCCTTTACACCAAAGATATCCATCCACCATTCGCATACGGCACGGTCTTCTTCACGCGTTTTCTTATACAGCCCGATGGAGTCATGCAACCCGCTTGCTACAATATCAATGGCAGGCAGGTTCTTCAGATAGGCACGATGCATTTCCGGACTTACGTATCCGATGTGTTTCTTTATCTCCCAGATACTTTCTCCGCTGCCTCGTTTGCGCCCGAACAGGGATATATCACAGGCATAACTCTGCGGATTGTCTGCGCAGACCAGACTGAGCAATGTCGACTTTCCGGCACCGTTATCGCCACTCAGTGCCCATTTTTCGCCGCAAAGTACCGTCCAGTCGAGATCTTTCAAGATGGTACGTTCTCCGTAACGGATGCTTACTTTGTTCAAATCGACAATGTGTTCGGCGTGATACAAGTTATCGGAATAAGGTAAATCGAGGATACGCTGATATTTTTCTTCGGGCAGTACATGGGCAGGCACCGTTTCGCGTACGGACAAATACTCCTGAAGCGTCATCTTCTTTCCGCAGGTGCGGTCGGCTACAGGAATAACATGGGTAATAAACGTCGGGATGTCGTCTGTTTTCGACAAGACCAGTATGACCTGCAAAGGCGTTACTTCCGTCAGTTTACGCAACAAAGTATGCAGCAGGTCGCGTGTCTTGGCGTCAAGCCCGATAAACGGATTATCCATAATCAGCACACGCGGATTGGTCAGCAGCGTTTTGGTAAGCTGGAACTTGCGCAGCTCCCCGCTGGACAAAAGGATGATGTGCTTGTCGAGCATGGCTTCTACGCCAAACAGATCGTAAAGCACCTTCCGCAATTCTTCATTCTTACATGCAGGCAACAGGTCGCGCACCACGGGAGTTTCGTCCAAATCCTGCGAATTCCAGCGCTGTTGGTAATAATATGTCCCGTCGGCATCGCCATACGAATCGCGGAAAGTAATGTACTTGATATTGTCGCATACCAGATTCGAGTCGGAAGGAGAAAAATCATACTCCACTTCGTTCATCAAGAGCGGATAACGTCCGATTATGGTATCGACCAGCAAACTTTTGCCGGCCCCGTTCGCTCCTACGATAGCCACATGTTCTCCCTTGGCTATTTGCAGGTTGATCGGTTCTTTCAACCGATACAGAGGGTGTCTGGTCACCCCGTCTTTAATTGTAATGATATTTTGCATTGTTGTATATTACTGATGGATAATCATGGCCGACCGCGGGCTGACCGTAATCTGGTTTCCGGCAATGATTCCCAGTCCCAGCACCAGATCAATCTTTCCGTCTCGGCATGCTATCCAATATTTACCTTCGGGAATATTAACCTTTATCGGTTCTGTACGTGCATTCAGCACTACTATTGTATTCAGCCACTTATCTCCGCAGGGACTTCCCTTGATACGGAAAGCCACGACATTGGTAGCCGGTACATAAATAAACTCAAGATGCTTGCGAATCAGCTCAGGACTTCCCATACGGAAAGCCGGATGTGCCTTACGCATACTGATCAATCCTCTGACATAATCGAACACTTCACGGTACGTCGTCTTGTTCCGCCAGTCGATTGCATTGATTTTGTCCGGCTGATTATAGGAATTGGCAACTCCTTTTTTGTCGCGCAACAGTTCGTCGCCAGCAAAAATGAAAGGAACGCCCTGTGAAGTGAACACAGCCGTTTCCGCCAGTTTCTGTAACGCCTTCAGTTCCGGTATAGAAGCTCCGGGAAGTGTCACCTTCAACCGGTCGGTCAGGCACAAATCGTCGTGGCAACTTACATAACTGATGAACTGAGAAGGAGTATTTGCCCATATCTTGGGTACACGGCGTACCGAATCGTTATTAATCTGCGGATGAGCGATTCCTCCTACAATACCGAACTTCACTCCTATTTCATGTCCCGGACGTCCGATTATGAAGGCACCCTTGTCGTCATTTCCGAACGGGCCGCGCAGACTGTCGCGGAACTCATCGCTGAAAGCTGCAATACCGGGCATCTGATAGATATTGTTTTTCATGGCAAGTTCGGCTTCAGGCAACTTTGGAGACTTCGATGCCCATCCTTCTCCATATATAAATATGGTAGGATCTATCGCATCGAGTGCCTTGCGGATTTCCTTCATGGTAACAATATCGTGTATCCCCATCAGGTCGAAGCGGAAGCCGTCAACATGATATTCCTGCGCCCAGTAGCATACCGACTCAATCATAAACTTACGCATCATAGCACGTTCGCTTGCCGTTTCGTTGCCGCATCCGGAAGCATCGGCAAACTTTCCGTCGTCTTCGTGACGGTAAAAATATCCGGGTACAGTACGTTCAAAATTACTTCCCCTCGTCAGTGCCGTATGATTATACACGACATCCATAATCACCCGGATGCCCGCCCGATGCAACGCCATTACCATCTGTTTAAACTCGCGGATGCGCACATCGGGTTTATACGGGTCGGTGGAATACGAACCTTCGGGAACATTATAATTCTTCGGATCATATCCCCAGTTATACTGCGGCTTGTTGAGCTTGGTCTCATCGACCGACGAGAAATCGAACGAAGGCAACAAATGTACATGAGTTATCCCCAGTTCTTTCAGATGGTCGATACCAGTTTTCTCTCCCAAATAAGTATGTGTACTGTCTTCTGTCAGAGCCAGAAACTTTCCACGATTCTTGATACCCGATATCGTATCGATAGAAAAGTCACGATGGTGCATTTCATAAATAATGATATCGGAGAAACTCTTCAGAGGCGGACGGGTATCCTTTTCCCACCCTTGTGGATTGGTTTCTTTCATGTCGACAATGGCAGCACGGTCGCCGTTCACACCTACAGCCTTCGCCATGAGACCGGGAGTATCTCCCTGCCACACATCGTCTATCTTTACATTGAATGTATAGAAGCGTCCTTTCAAGTCACCGCTCACCACAGCCTGCCACATTCCGTCGGACGCCTGTTGCATGCCGATCATCCGGTAAGCTGCCCCTCCTTGTCCCTGTTCATATAACAGGACACGTACTTCCTGAGCCGTAGGAGCCCACAGAGAAAAGCGGGTTTCGGCCGATGAATATACCATTTCCTCCCATTTTCCCTCGTATACGGGGTAGTCGTCGAAGGAATCGTATGAACTTCGTTGGATAGGATTGCAGCCAACTGTCGTTGCAATGGTCAACATAGCTATAAGGTGTTTTACATTCATTGTTCTTTTATTTTTTCACTTTATCGGGGTTTTTCTGTATATAGTCTTTCCAACTGGAATAAGCTTTTGGCATAGACGGCCGCCCCATTTGCAGGTAATGACAATACGCAGCTCCCAACGCATCGGTAGCATCCATAAAAGGTCCCATCTCCGAATCGGGAATATGCAGCATGCGTTTCAACATATCTGCAACCTGTTCCTTGCTGGCCTGACCGTTTCCGGTTATCGCCATCTTTATCTTCAGTGGAGCATACTCCGTAACGGGAATATCTCTGCACAAGGCTGCTACAATGGCAACACCCTGTGCTCGTCCCAGCTTCAGCATCGACTGAACGTTTTTCCCAAAGAAAGGAGCCTCGATGGCCAGTTCGTCGGGCAGATAAGAACTGATGATACCTTGCACCCGCTCGTAAATATGCTTCAGCTTCAGGTAGGGGTCACTGCATTTTCTCAGGTCGATTACTCCCAGCGTCATCACCTGTGGCTTTACTCCCGTTACTTTCAATACCCCATATCCCATGATGTTTGTACCGGGATCTATGCCCAGAATAATCTTTTCCTTTACGGGTTGTATCACCTGATTACCTCCATCAATGTAGGGAAACCAACAATTTTATCCTTGAACACTTTCATCATTTCTTCGTTCAGATGCGCTCCTTGCTTGGTATGCCAGTGATGAAGGGCAGCACTGTCTTCCACTTCCCACTGCAAGGAAAAGCATTCGCTGTCTTGTTCCTTATGACTCAATATTCGCAAGATACGGGGATTACGCAGTTCGCCCGACTTCTCTACCTCGGGAATATAATATTCATTCAACCAAATAACGAAGTTTCTCGCATCGTTTATCTCTACATGAAAAGTTGTATTATAAATCAACATACTTAATATATTAATGGTGTTTTTATCCGCAAAGTTAGTAATTATCGCCTATTATCGTTCCCGGCGGGGAAAATAATTCCGCGATTATACCAGTTGTTCGGGCAACTTTTATTACTTTTGCGCACATTAACACGATTAGTGTGCAATGAAACAATGGAAACAACAAACAGTTTAATACAACTTATAGAAGAAAGCATCCGTAAAAACTGGAATCTGGATGCAATGACAGACTACAAGGGAGCCACTCTACAATACAAAGATGTGGCACGCAAAATAGAAAAAATGCATATTCTGCTGGAACATGCAGGCATAAAGAGAGGAGATAAAATAGCACTTTGCGGCAGAAACAGTGCCAACTGGACTGCAACCTTTCTCGGTGTCATTACCTACGGAGCAGTGGCTGTACCCATCCTTCACGAATTTAAAGCAGATAACGTACATAATATAGTAAATCATTCAGAAGCCCGCATGCTGTTTGTGGGCGATCAGGTATGGGAGAACTTCAATGAAGCTGCTATGCCTCATCTGGAAGGTATCATCGAACTGAAGAATTTTGATCTGGTAGTTTCACGTTCGGAACAACTGACTTATGCGCGTGAGCACTTGAATGAAGAGTTCGGCAAGCGCTATCCGTGCCGTTTCCGTGCGGAAAATGTTTCGTACCGCCGCGAAGGGGCTGAAGAACTGGCCGTCATCAATTATACTTCGGGCACGACAGGATATTCCAAAGGAGTAATGCTTCCTTATCGCAGTATTATATCAAACATCGAACATATCCATAAAAAAGTCAATCTGCATCCCGGCGACAATGTTGTATCAATGTTACCGTTGGGACATATTTTCGGTCTGGTTTTCGATTTTCTGTATGGCGTTACCGTAGGAGCACATCTGTGGTTCCTTACACGCATGCCTTCACCCAAAATCATCGCTGAGTCGTTTGCCGAAATCCGTCCGCGTGTCATTGCCTGCGTTCCGCTTATCGTCGAGAAGATTTTCAAGAAAAACATTCTGCCGAAAGTAGACAACAAGCTGGGTAAGCTGTTACTGAACCTGCCTATCATCAGCGACAAGATAAAGGAACAAATACGCATCCATGCAATGGAAGTATTCGGAGGAAACTTTATTGAGATTGTAATTGGCGGCGCACCCTTCAATCCGGAAGTGGAAGCCTTCTTACGAAAAATCAACTTTCCGTACACCATTGCTTATGGTATGACGGAAGCTGCTCCGCTTATCTGCCACAGCCGCTGGGATGAAATCTTATATACTTCGTGCGGAAAGACGGTTTCGAATATGGAAACAAAGGTTCTTTCCTCCGATCCGGAACGCATTCCGGGCGAACTGGTATGCCGGGGAATGAATGTCATGCTGGGCTACTACAAAAATGAAGAGGCTACGGCACAAGCTATCGACTGTGACGGCTGGCTGCACACCGGCGACATGGCTATAAAAGATGCAGAAGGAAATATCTTTATAAAAGGACGATGCAAGAACATGCTGCTGACTGCTTCGGGACAAAATATCTATCCGGAAGAGATCGAAGCCCGCTTGAACAACATGCCTTTCGTAAACGAATCGCTGGTTCTTCTATCCGGCGATAAGCTGATTGCGCTGGTTTATCCGGATAACGAAGAGGCCTTTGCTCAGGGCATGGACAAGAAAGCGCTGGAAGCTGCTTAGAAGTCAACCGCACAGAGCTTAACAAAATGCTCCCTGCCTACTCACAAATCACCCGCATCAAGCTCTACCCCGAAGAGTTTGAAAAGACGGCTAAGAAAAGCATCAAACGTTTCCTGTATCAGGACATCAAGGAATAATCATTCAAACGTGCCGACGTTTTCCTTTAAATCCGCCCGGATTTTACTTAAAACGTCGGCACGTTTTTTTTACTTTCACTTGCTCTTTTCTCCATCTGTTATTTCTTTTTCCTATCTTTGTTTCTGCGAACAGGAAACAATGTAAAAAAAATGACAGACTATCCACAATTACTTGTCTACAAAGCTTCGGCAGGTTCAGGAAAAACATTTACCCTTGCCGTACAATATATCAAACAACTTATTGAAGACACGCATGCGTACCGGCGTATTCTTGCCGTAACATTTACCAACAAAGCTACGGCCGAGATGAAAAAACGTATTCTGGAACAGCTCTTCGGACTTGCCTGCGGACTGAAAAGTTCGGACAGTTATCTGGCAGAGCTGTTGAAAGCGACTTCAAAAAGCGAAGCCGAGATACGCCGTGCAGCACGTGAAGCTCTGACAAACATCATCCACGACTATAGCCGATTCCGGATAGAAACCATCGACTCATTCTTTCAGTCGGTCATGCGTAACCTCGCCCGCGAACTGGAGCTGGGTGCCAATATGTCCATCGAACTGAACAATGCGGACGTACTTTCCGACGCAGTAGATGCCATGATTGAGAAGTTGGACCGACGCTCGCCAGTACTTTACTGGTTATTGGAATACATAGAAGAACGTATTGCCGATGATAAACGATGGAATGTATCGAACGAAATCAAAGGATTCGGGCGAAACATTTTCGATGAAGGCTACGTGGAAAAAGGTGCCGGACTGAGGAAAAAGCTGGCCGACCCTTCTTTTATCCCGACATACCGTAAGCAATTACAAGATATCCGTACAGAGGCACTGGAAGAAATGAAAGGATTCAACGAGCAGTTCCTCGGCGTACTGGATGTAAACGGACTGACACCTACCGACCTGAAGAACGGTGCCCGAGGTATCGGAAGCTATTTCAATAAGATAGGCAACGGCTCTTTAGGAAGCGAAGTGCGCAACGCAACCGTAGAGAAATGTCTGGAAAGTGAGGACAACTGGACTACAAGAACTTCCGTTTACCGTGATACGATCCGTTCGCTGGCAGCCAGTGAGCTGATTCCCCTGCTGAAAACAGCAGAAGATTTCCGCCCCAAGAATAATATGCTGGTAAATTCCTGTGACCTTTCTCTGCGCTATCTGAACAACCTTCGTCTGCTTGCCAACATCGACGAAGAAGTACGTTTGCAAAATCAGATGCACAACCGTTTCCTGCTTTCGGACACCAATGCCCTGCTTCACGGACTGATTCGCGAAGGAGATGCTTCGTTTGTATACGAAAAGATCGGCACAACCATTGATACGGTTATGATTGACGAATTTCAGGACACCTCACGCATGCAGTGGGAAAACTTCCATTTGTTGCTCGAAGAAAGCCTTGCCCAGAAGGAAGGCAGCCTCATCGTAGGCGATATCAAGCAGAGCATCTACCGCTGGAGAAACGGCGACTGGAAAATTCTTGCGGGACTGAACGAGGATAAGACCTTGCGCGTACGTGAATGTACGCTCGGAACCAACTGGCGAAGTGAAGCACGTATCATTCACTTCAACAACGAAATATTTACAGCAACTTGCGAAGTGCTGAACAAGCGGTACGAAGAAGAAATGGAAGAGCCTTGCATCCAGCTCCAGCATGCCTACAGCGACGTGTGTCAGCAAACTGCAAAAAAGGAAGAAAAGGGCTACGTAAAACTATCCTTCCTCACCGACGAAAAAGAGCATCCGTATGCCGACACCATGCTGGAGGAACTGGCATCCGAAGTAGATTCTCTGATAACTCAGGGAGTACGCACAAACGATATTGCTATTTTGGTTCGTAAAAACAAAACCATTCCTGCCATTGCCGACTATTTCGACAAGCATACGCCTTACCGGATTGTATCGGACGAGGCTTTCCGTCTGGACGCTTCGCTTGCTATCTGCATGATGATAGATGGCTTGCGTTACCTTACTTCGCCCGACGACCGCATTGCTCAGGCAAGGCTTGCCGTAGCCTATCAACGCGAAGTACTGCAACAGAATATCGACTTAAATACAGTTTTACTGAATCAGATAGAGCATTATCTTCCGGCAGGCTTTGTCCTTCAGCAGGAAGAATTGAGATTAATGCCCTTGTATGAGCTGCTGGAGAAACTATTTGTTCTGTTCGATATGCAACGTATCGAGAAACAAGATGCTTATATCTGCGCCTTCTACGATGCAGTGACAGAGTATATGCAGAATAACTCATCGGAACTGACGGCCTTTATCTCGTTCTGGGACGAGCGACTTCACGAAAAGACTATCCCTTCCGGAGAGATAGAAGGTATCCGGATTCTGTCTATCCATAAATCGAAAGGGCTGGAGTATCATACGGTTCTGATACCTTTCTGCGACTGGAAAATGGAGAACGAAACAAACAGTCACCTGATTTGGTGTTCGGTAGCAGGTACGGGAAAGAATACAGACCTCCCACCCTTCAACGAACTGGATATTGTTCCGGTCAACTATTCGGGAGCAATGGCCGAGTCGGTCTACCGCGACAGTTACCTGGAAGAGCGTCTT
>HF993224.1:14088-21576 GCA_000436795.1 Bacteroides sp. CAG:1076 | reverse complement strand
AGAGCGTCTTCAACTTTGGGTAGACAATCTGAATCTGCTGTATGTTGCCTTTACCCGTGCCTGCAAAAACCTCATTGTATGGGGAAAGGCCAAGCAGAAAGGAACCGTTTCCGAACTGCTTCTGGAAGCGTTGCCGCACATTAAGTTAACGATGAACGCTACTTCCAGCCGTGACATCGAGGCTCAGGAAGGTACCGATGAAGACGCTACCGATATATATGAATACGGAGAACTCTGCTTGTCGGAGGAAACAAAGAAAAAAGCAACGGAAAACCCGCTTGCCGTACAGCCCGAAAATATTCCGATACATATCGAATCGATAGAAACGGAAATAGAATTCAAACAGTCCAACCGCTCTGCCGACTTTATCCGAGGAGAGGAAGATGATGACGAAACGGGACGTTACATCCGTCAGGGACAACTTTTGCATAATCTTTTCGCCTCCATCCGGCAGGAAGGAGATTTGCCCCAAGCTATCGAACGACTGCGTTTCGAAGGAATACTGGAGTCGTCCGAACAGGAAAAACAAATTCAGAAGCTGGCTCAATGGGCACTGGGCAATCCGAAAGTGAAAGACTGGTATAGTGGAGAATGGGAACTGTACAACGAATGCAGCATTATCTATACCGATGAAGAGGGCGTCATGCAAACCCGTCGTCCGGACCGCGTCATGATGAAAGACGGACAAGTAGTGGTAGTAGACTTCAAGTTTGGCAAGCCCAAAGACGGTTACCGCCAGCAAGTCCGCGAATATATGAATCTTTTGTCCGCTATGGGATATGAACAGATAAGCGGATATCTGTGGTATGTATTCGCCAACGAACTGGAAGAGGTTAAATAAACGATAAAAGCCATCTGGATATATGGAAACATTTTTGAAACAAGTAGCACACGATTTATATAAAAAGACCGAAGGCGACTTCACAAAAGTAGCAATCGTATTCCCGAACAAGCGTGCAAGCCTGTTCTTCAATGAATATCTGGCTCAGGAAAGCGACCGTCCTATCTGGTCGCCCACCTACGTCAGCATCAGCGAATTGTTCCGTCAGTCGTCCGACTTAACTATTGCCGACCCGATAAAACTGGTCTGCGACCTTTACAAAGTTTTTCAGAAGGCCACCGGAAGTAAAGAAACACTCGATGATTTCTACTTCTGGGGAGAGATGCTTATCGCCGATTTCGACGACGCAGACAAGAACATGGCCGATACAAAAGCGCTCTTCAGCAACCTGAAAGACTTGAATGAACTGATGGATAACTACGATTTTCTGGAGGAAGGACAAAAGGAAGCGCTGAGTCAGTTCTTCCACAATTTCTCCATCGACCAGGTAACAGAACTGAAGCAACGTTTCATCTCTCTATGGGATGTGCTGGGCGACATCTATACGGAATACAAGACACTGCTGGAAAGCCAGTCGGTTGCATACGAAGGAATGCTGTACCGACAGGTAATAGAACAACTGGATGTGGAAACTCTCCCCTACAACAAATATATATTTGTAGGATTTAATGTACTGAATAAGGTAGAACATACTCTGTTCAAAAAACTGAATGAAGCCGGAAAGGCTCTGTTTTACTGGGATTACGATACATTTTACCTCAACAAGATACCTCACGAAGCCGGAGAATTTATCCGCCGCAACCTGCGGGATTTTCCGTCGGAACTGCCAGTTTCCTGCTTCGACAACCTGAGCCAGCCTAAAGATATAACCTTCATTGAATCGCCGACCGAGAACGGACAAGTACGATACTTGCCCCAATGGATTCGGGAAAACCTTACCCCAGAGGAGAAAGAAACGGCCGTTGTACTATGCAACGAAGCACTGCTTCAGCCCGTGCTGCATTCTTTGCCGGACAATGTGAAGCATATCAATATCACAATGGGCTTTCCGCTTTCGCAGACTCCCGCATACAGTTTCGTCAATGCCTTGTTGGAACTTCATACTTCGGGTTATAATCCAAACAACGGACGCTATTTGTTTGCGGAAGTTATCAGTGTACTGAAGCATCCGTATACCCGCCAGTTGTCACCCGAAGCCGAGAAACTGGAACAAATTCTCACCCGCGACAACCGTTTCTACCCGCTCCCTTCGGAGCTGAAACAAGACGAAGTACTGGAACTGTTGTTTACTCCGCGTAGAAACAACCTCGACCTATGCTGCATGCTGTCGGAAGCTTTGAAGGAAGTAGCCGTAATTTACCAGCAACAGACAGCCTCACATTCCGATGCATTCGACCAACTGTACCGTGAATCATTATTCAAAACCTATACATTGGTCAACCGCTTCCACACACTGATTGAGAGCAAGGAACTGAATGTACAGGCAGGTACCTTCCAGCGCTTGCTCACCCGTGTCATGTCTTCATCGAGCATTCCTTTTCACGGAGAGCCAGCTATCGGTATGCAAGTCATGGGTGTACTGGAAACACGTAACCTCGACTTCCGTCATCTCATCCTGCTTTCCGTCAACGAAGGGCAGTTGCCTAAAGCAGGAGGTGATTCCTCTTTCATCCCTTACAACTTACGAAAGGCTTTTGGCATGACGACCATCGACCATAAAATAGCCGTTTATGCTTATTATTTCTATCGTTTGCTGCAACGAGCCGAGAAGGTAACGCTGGTATACAATACCGCTACCGACGGTATCAACCGCGGAGAGCTATCACGCTTCATGCTCCAGTTCCTGATAGAATGGGGACATCCCATACAGCGTAAGCAACTGGAAGCTGAGCAGTCCCCGCAGGGTTCTACCCCTATAACCATCGAGAAAACGCCCGATATCATGGAGCGAATGAAGAAGGTATTCGACCTTCAGAGTAACCCGAAGGCTATCATTTCGCCATCGGCCCTGAACTGTTACCTCGACTGCCCGCTGAAATTCTACTATAAATATGTAGCACAACTCAGCGCCCCCGACGAAGTTACCGCCGACATCGACTCAGCCAAGTTCGGTAGTATCTTCCATTATGCAGCAGAACATATCTACAAAGACCTTACAGCACACGGAAAACTGATAACCGAAGAGGACCTTAATGCACTGCTGAAAGATGAAGTCCGCCTGCAAACCTATGTAGACAATGGATTCAAGGAGCTGTTCTTCAATCTGCCACTGGATGAACAACCCGAATATAACGGCATTCAACTTATCAATTCAGCCGTTATCCTGAAGTATATCCAGCAGCTTCTTCGGAATGATTTGGGACATACCCCATTCACCTTCGTGGGGTCCGAACGCCCCGTTTTCGAGCAGGTCAGCATACAATGTCCGAATGGAACAATCCAGTCGCGCATAGGAGGTATCATCGACCGTATAGATACAAAAGACGGAACCCTGCGGATTGTGGACTATAAGACAGGAGGAGATGCTGATATTCCTGCTAACATCGCTTCGCTCTTTATCCCAGATAAAAAGCGCTCGAACTATGTTTTCCAAACTTTTCTTTATGCATCTATTGTCTGCAAGATATTGAGAGAGAAAAACGACGACCGACGGGTAGCCCCCGCCTTGCTATATATTCATCGGGCTGCTTCGGAAAATTATTCTCCGATTATCCAGATAGGAGAACCCCGCAAGCCGAAAGAATCTGTAGAAGATTTTGCAAAATACGAAGAAGAGTTCCGGAAACACCTGAATGAATTACTGGAAACAATCTTCAATCCCCATATCTCTTTCACCCAAACCGATATAGAAGACAAATGCGCCTATTGTGATTTCAAGGCACTTTGTAAGAAATAAAGACAGATTCAGTGGCAGGGAATTTTGGCATTCCCTATAGGACGCCGAAATTCCCGGGGGAGAGGATTTTGTGCTATCCCGTAAGGGCCGCAAAACCCCCCTGCCGCTATTTAAAAGTCTAAATTATCATAGAAAAAAATAAAACCTGCATGAATTAGATTTTATTCTATTTATCTTCACCGCGCTAAACTAATACTACAATGAACAAACTATTATTCATCCCTATTGCCGTATGCGGCGTCAGTCAATATGTCAACGCCCAGTCCCCTCAATCTCCCAACATTGTTCTTATTCTTTGCGATGACATGGGCTTTTCCGACTTAGGATGTTACGGAAGTGAAATCCAGACACCGAATATAGATAAGCTTGCTCAGGAAGGAGTACGCTTCAGTCAATTTAAAAACACTGGACGAAGCTGTCCAAGCCGGGCTGCTCTGCTGACAGGCAGATACCAGCATGAAGTGGGAATGGGCTGGATGGCTGAAGTGGACGAACACCGTCCCGGTTACAGAGGACAATTAGATAAAGCATATCCGACCATCGCCGAAGTGATGAAAGCCGGCGGATACTCCACATACATGAGCGGAAAATGGCACGTAACAACAACTGGCGGCTACGATGCTCCTAACGGAAGTTATCCTGTACAACGAGGTTTCGACAAATACTATGGCTGCCTGCATGGAGGAGGAAGTTACTACAAACCCAATCCGGTCTACAATAATCTGGAAAGAATCACCGATTTTCCCGATGACTATTATTACACCAAAGCCATCACCGACTCGGCCGTTAGCTTTGTACATGCGCACGATAGTCGGAAACCGATGTTCTTATACGTAGCCCATTATGCGCCTCACCTGCCACTGCAAGCACCAGCCGAATATGTAAAAAAGTGCGTCGACCGTTATAAAGCAGGATACGATGTCTTACGCAAGCAACGATTCGAAAAGCAAAAGAGCATCGGACTGATACCCGATAGTCTGGAACTTCCGATATTCAACAAAGAATTTGGCGGCAAACGTCCGGCATGGGAAGACCTGACGCCTCAGCAACAGGAGAAATGGATAAACGATATGGCCACCTATGCTGCCATGATTGAAATCATGGACGAAGGCATCGGCAAGCTGGTCGACGAAATAAAGAAGAAAGGAATGTACGAGAATACCGTCTTTCTCTTCCTGAGCGACAATGGTGCTACCGATGAAGGCGGATTCATCGGACAATTAATGTCTGACTTATCGAATACGCCTTATCGGAGTTATAAGAAGTGGGTTTTCCAAGGAGGTACCAGTACTCCGTTCATCCTTACCTATGGCGACAAGAAGAAAAATAAGATGAAAGGGGAAATCTGTCACCAGCCTGCACATATCATCGATGTCATGCCAACATGCATGGCTTTGGGAAAGGTAACATACCCCAAGACGTTTGCTCATGCTGACCTGCCGGGAACCAGCCTGCTTCCAGCTTCACAAGGAAAAGCTCTTGAGCCAAGAACTTTATATTTCGAACATCAAAGTTCCTGTGCCATTATAGACGGCAACTGGAAATTGGTAAAAGCCGACAGAGACAGCCAATGGGAACTGATCAATCTGGCTACTGATCCATTCGAAACCAATGATCTTGCAGAAAAATACCCCGAAAAAGTAGAAGAACTGGAGGCTAAATGGATCGACTGGGCCAACACCCATAAAGTCTTTCCTCTGGAAAACCGGAAATGGACAGAACGAATTAATTTCTATCACAAGAAGAACCCTTATCAGAAAGGAAATCAGTAACAACTTCCATCGGCATATAAAAGCCCATCCAGTACGAAGCAGAAAAAACAAATCGTGCAGACTTTCAGGTCTGCACGATTTGTTTTTTCTGATACCTCTTTCCGTATCTTATAATGTAGAAAAAGAAAAACTGTCTTTAAGACAAGCCTTCTATTTCACCATTTACTATATCAATATGCAATGCCTGCGGTTCTTTCGGCAGTCCCGGCATACGCATTATTTCACCGGCAATAATAACCAGCATCTCAGCTCCAGCATTCAATACAATATCACGCACATGGAATTCAAAATCTTTCACTACTCCATACAATTTCGGATCGGTAGAGAATGAATATTGTGTCTTAGCGATACAGATAGGGAAATGTCCGTAACCAAGCTCTTGAATGCGTTTCAGTTTCTTTCTGGCTGCTGCACTATAAGTAATCATATTGGCACCATACAAGTTGCATGCTACCTTCGAAATCTTTTCTTCTACAGAATCATCGTCATTGTATGCCAGACGTAACGGTTCTGAAGGCTGTTTTTCGATGGTATCTACTACCAAGTTAGCCAGTTCTACTGCTCCAGCACCACCTTCTACAAAGGCATTGTTCACGGCAAAGCCTACTCCCAGTTCCGCACAATGCTGACGAACCAGATCAATTTCTTCTTCCGTATCGTTTGCATAACGGTTGAAAGCAACAACTACCGTCTGACCGAAAGAACGAAGGTTCTCGATATGCTTGTCGAGATTTGCCAGTCCCTTTACCAGTCCCTCTGCATTCGGTTCCTTTATCTGGTCAAGACTTACACCGCCATGCATTTTCAGTCCCTGTGCAGTCGCTACGATAACAGTCAGCTTAGGCTGCAATCCCGACTTGCGGCATTTGATATCATAGAATTTTTCAGCACCCAGATCAGCACCGAATCCAGCTTCCGTAATCACATAGTCACCGAAAGTCATGGCCAGTTTGGTAGCCATTACCGAATTACATCCATGAGCAATGTTAGCAAACGGACCACCATGTACGAAAGCAGCCGTATGTTCCGTAGTCTGAACCAAGTTCGGAGCAATCGCATCCTTCAGCAATACAGTAATCGCCCCTGCTACACCCAGATCTTTTACGGTAAAAGGTTTGTTGTCGATTGTGAAGCCCAGCAAAATATTCTCGATACGGCGACGCAGATCGTCTTCATCCTTTGCCAGACAGAGAATAGCCATAATTTCCGAAGCCGGTGTAATATCGAAGCTCGACTCACGAGTGATACCGTTCGATTTGCCGCCCAGTCCGGTAATGATATAACGCAGGCCGCGGTCGTTCACATCAAGCACACGGTTCCACAACACCTCTTTCAGTGCAAAACCGTTATCCTGATTCTGATACATATAGTTGTCCAGCAAAGCAGCAATCATGTTGTGTGCCGAAGTGATCGCATGAAAATCGCCTGTAAAGTGCAGGTTAATCTTATCCATCGGCAATACCTGAGCATATCCGCCTCCGGCAGCTCCACCCTTCATACCAAAGCAAGGGCCCAGTGAAGGCTCGCGAAGGGCACAGATTGCCTTCTTTCCGATACGAGTCAAGCCCAGTGCCAGACCAATTGACACGGTAGTTTTTCCGATACCCGCCTTGGTCGGTGTAATAGCCGTCACCAGAATAAGGTTGCTGTTCTTTACTTTTTCCTCATCGATCAAAGTTTCAGGAACTTTTGCGATATAACGTCCATAATTATGGATTTCTTCTACAGGTATATCATAATCACGTGCTACCTGCTTAATCTTTGTCAGTTCAATACTGCGCGCTATTTCGATATCTGATTTCATAGTGATTTTGAAAATGAGAGCGCAAAGATAAGAAAAATTCCATAACTTTGCAGTATCACGTTTCACGAATAGAAACACTCTAACACAATAAAAATCAAATTAAAGAAAAAGGAGCTAAATTTATGAATAATTTCACCTTTTACAGCCCGACTGAATTTGTATTCGGAAGAGCAAC
>HF993224.1:0-14051 GCA_000436795.1 Bacteroides sp. CAG:1076 | reverse complement strand
GGAAGAGCAACAGAAACACAAACAGGAACATTGGTCAGAAAATATCACGGCACAAAGGCTTTGATTGTATATGGAGGCGGCTCGGTAGTACGAAGCGGACTGCTGGACAAGGTAAAGCACTCGCTGGATGAGGCAAAAGTCGCTTATGCCGAACTGGGAGGTGTACAGCCTAATCCTACCGACCCGAAAGTATACGAAGGCATCGAGCTGGGACGCAAGGAACAAGTTGACTTCATACTGCCGGTAGGTGGAGGTTCTGTTATCGATACAGCAAAGGCTATTGCCATAGGTATTCCTTACGAAGGCGACTTCTGGGACTTTTTCATCGGCAAATCCGTGCCTCAGGCGGGACTGCCCATCGGGGTGGTACTGACAATTCCCGCAGCGGGAAGTGAAGGCTCCGGCAATGCCGTTATTACCAAACTCGACGGCTTGAGAAAACTGGGTCTACACACTCCCGCTATCCTCCGTCCGGCTTTTGCCGTCATGAATCCGGAACTTACTTATACTCTGCCCGCCTGGCAGACAGCCAGCGGTATCACCGACATGATGGCACACATCATGGAACGTTACTTCAGCAATACTCCGGGAGTAGAAATAGCCGACCGCATGTGTGAAGGTGTACTGAAAGCAATCATTACCGAAGCACCTCGCGTAATGGCAGAACCGGAGAATTACGATGCACGCGCCAACATCATGTGGGCGGGAACCGTAGCACACAACGGTACCTGCGGAGTAGGCTGCGAAGAAGACTGGGCCTCACACGGTCTGGAACACGAAATCAGTGCCATTTACAATGTAACCCACGGTGCCGGACTGGCTGTCATTTTCCCGGCATGGCTGACTTATGCAGCGAAACACAATGCGGGGAAGGTGGCTCAATTTGCAACTCGTGTATGGAACGTGCCGGCATCGGATGACTTGCAAGCAGTTGCACTGGAAGGTATTTTACGCTTCAAGGCTTTCCTGCATAGCATCGGTATGCCTGTTTCCTTCAAGGAACTGGGTATAGAACATCCAGACATCGACTTGCTGGTAAGAAAATTCCACGAAGACAAAGGTCAGATAGCAGGCAATTATGTACGTCTTGACAGTCGGGCAAGCCGCGAGATCTATGAGATAGCCAACCGATAACCGCTTCCGAAAGGCTTTCTATATCCTATATATCAGACGGATTAATCATTGTTCAATACAAGTTCAGTGTTAATCCGCCTGTTTTTTGCTTCATCATTCACATAAATAAATTTATACCTATCAGTAAATACATCTACATTATGGAATTCAACAACACTCAAGTCCGCCGTCAGGACAGACTGCTGAACGAAACCCGTTCATTCGAAATACTGAAAGAAGGAGAATACGGAATACTTTCCATGCGCACCGAAAACGGCGACGGCGCTTATGGAATCCCCCTCAGCTATGTATGGGACAGAGGAAACTCCATCTACATACACTGTGCCCCGATAGGCAGAAAGCTGACCTGCATTGACGCCTGTCCCAACGTATCGTTCTGCGTGATAGGACGTACCAAAGTCATCCCCGGAGAATTTACGACAGCCTACGAAAGTATCGTACTCCGCTGTACGGCACACCACGGCCTTCACGAAGCCGAACGCATGTCGGCTCTTTCCCTGTTTCTGAGCAAATACTGCCCCGATGACAAGATAAAAGGAATGAAATATGCCGAGAAATCATTCCACCGTACAGAGATTATCCGCCTCGACATTGAAGAAATCAGTGGCAAAAGCAAGAACCGTTTCTAACACCACCAAGCCAAGCATGAAGTCAACAACAAGCTATACCTATAAAGAAATATGGCTGATAGCCTATCCCATTCTGATCAGCCTGCTCATGGAACAAATGATCGGCATCACCGATACAGCCTTTCTCGGACGCGTAGGCGAAATCGAGCTGGGAGCTTCTGCCATAGCAGGCGTATACTATCTGGCTATTTTTATGATCGGATTCGGATTTACCATCGGTTCTCAGATACTGATAGCCCGCCGCAACGGAGAAGGCAACTACCGTGCCATCGGAAACATTTTCTATCAGGGCATTTACTTCCTCATGCTGATGAGTCTGGTGATATTTACACTCTCCCAACTCTTTTCAGAGCAAATACTGGGTGTGCTGGTCGCTTCCGACCACATTGTCGGAGCAGCCACCGACTATATCCGCTGGCGAGTATACGGATTTTTCTTTTCCTTTATAGGTGCCATGTTCAGAGCTTTCTTTGTCGGAACCACACAAACCCGCACACTCACGCTGAACTCTGTTGTCATGGTACTGGCAAACATAGTATTCAACTACACGTTGATATTCGGCAAGTTTGGCTTTCCTGCCATGGGAATTGCCGGAGCTGCTATCGGTTCATCACTTGCCGAACTGGTATCGGTGCTGTTCTTCATCGGATATACATACAAAAAGATCGACTTCCGCAAGTACGGGCTGAACCATATTCCGGGTTTTCGCACCCGTGAACTGTCGCAAATCATGCACATTTCACTAT
The DNA here is from genome assembly GCA_000436795.1 of Bacteroides sp. CAG:1076. GTDB lineage: Bacteria > Bacteroidota > Bacteroidia > Bacteroidales > Bacteroidaceae > Phocaeicola. The sequence goes on along the minus strand of HF993224.1, from coordinate 11,542 downwards.
GGACCATGGTACAGAACTTTATTTCACTTTCCACCTGGTTCCTGTTCTTTATCTTTATCGAACACCTTGGAGAACGTCCGCTTGCCATATCCAATATCATACGCAGCGTATCGAGTGTTCCGTTTATGACGGTCACCGCCTTCGCCTCGACTTGCAGTTCCCTGGTCAGCAACCAGATAGGAGCCGGACACAGCCGTCAGGTTCCCGCCCTGATCAGTCAGCACATCCGGCTGTGTGCCTGCATCGTGATTCCGATGGTCGGGCTTATCTCCCTGTTCCCTTCACCGGTACTGCGCATTTATACCGATATCCCCGACCTGATAAATGCCAGCATTCCCACCCTGTGGGTACTGTGTTCCACTTATCTGGTCAGCATCCCCGGCTTCATTTATTTCCAGTCGGTATCCGGAACAGGCAATACCCGTGCAGCCTTCATCCTCGAAATGATAGCACTTGCCCTGTACATCATCTACATTCTGATCGTCATCATGGGCATGAAAGCCGATGTAGCCGTATGCTGGACTGCCGAGCATCTGTATGCCGTGTGCATAGGAGTAGCCAGTTATCTGTATATCAAAAAGTTCAACTGGCAGCATAAACGTATCTAAGGAATTCCCCTATTGCAAATAGGAATATTCCTCTTTACGATTAGGAAAAAACAATTGTACATATCACATTCCCGGATTATCTTTGTCATATCAAAACAAAAGGAGGAAGTTATGAAAACAATAAAACGTAAACTTTACTATATAGCAGCAATGCTGTCTTTAATATTTACATTAAACTCGTGCGACTATGTAGGATTAGGCATTGAATTCGGAAATGGGACAAATGATTATCGCGAAACTACCGACTATTTATGCAGCCGTATCTGGACGGACGAGTGGACCGACGAATACGACGTCTATTACTATCAGGAACTTCGTTTCTATCCGGATAATACAGGAATAGATTATCTGTACTCGCAAGACCGCTACGGAAACCGTCAGGAATCTACGCTGAACTTCGCATGGGACTGGTGGAACAGCAGTTATACAAGCATCCGCCTCAACTATGGCAACCGATATTCATACATGGACAATATCCAGATGGGAGGCAATCAACTGAACTGCCTGCTGGATAACTACCCGGCCTATTTCATCGGGAAATAAAAACTACTTATGTTTCTCTCTCTCTAATTCTCCCCGTCTGTTTTACTGAAACTGCTGAAAGTTTGGAAAACGGAACGGGGAGTTCCTTTATTTTTTGTACAAATCATATTGTGTTTTTGTACAGAACTTTTTATTTTTTGTACAAAAACAATCAGTATGTCCGGCAGGTCTTTCAGAAAATGTGCTGAGGCGTCTTTACATCTCTGAGGATATTCAACAAAGAAGAATTTCTTTCACTCCGAACTTTATCTATTGCGTCTGCCGTATGTAGCAGAGAAAATGAGTATCTTTGTTTCCCGAAAAAAATTAAATTCAATAATCATGAAGAAAACAGACCTTATGACAATGACGGCAGCCATGATGTTTGCAGCATCGGGCTATGTCAATGCCGCCACTCCGGCTGATGCCGACAAGCCTGTCATCGGCAAACAAGAAATCAGAATCAAGGACAAGAAACTGACTCCCGAGGCACTATGGGCTATGGGACGTATCGGAAGTTCAAGCGTATCGCCCGACGGAAAGCAGATTGCATATACCGTTTCTTACTATAGTGTAAAGGAAAATAAAAGTCACACCGTTATCTACGTAATGAATGCCGACGGCACGAATAACCTGCTGCTGACTACTACTGCCGACAGTGAGGTGGAACCGGCATGGATCAAGGGCGGCAGCAAGATTGCCTTTCTGAGTGCTGCCAGCGGAAGCATGCAGTTGTGGGAAATGAACCCCGACGGCAGTGAACGCAAGCAACTTTCATCTTACGAAGGAGGTATCGATGGCTTCAAGTTCTCACCCGACGAAAGCAAGGTGCTGTTTATCGCGCAAGTGAAATACGGCGAACGTACATCCGACCTGTATCCCGACCTGGACAAGGCAAGCGGAAAGGTTATCAACGACCTGATGTACAAGCATTGGGACGAATGGGTGGAAAGCATTCCGCATCCTTTTGTGGCTGCATTCGACGGCAATCAGGTAGGAACTGCCACAGATATCCTGAAAAATGAACCTTATGAATCGCCGATGAAACCGTTCGGCGGCATCGAACAACTGGCGTGGAGCAACGATTCCAAGCAGATTGCTTATACCTGCCGTAAGAAAACCGGTCTGGAATATTCCGTATCGACAGACTCGGATATCTACCTTTATAATACAGAAAACGGTGAAACCCGTAACCTGTGCAAGGAAGATGCTACTGACAAGAACCTGGGTTACGATACCAATCCGAAATTCTCTCCCGACGGAAAGAGCATTGCCTGGCAGAGCATGGAGCGCGACGGCTATGAAAGCGACCGCAACCGTCTGTGTGTGATGAACCTGAAAAGCGGAGAAAAGACATACGTAACCGAAGCCTTCCAGTCGGGTGTAGACGACTATTGCTGGGCTCCCGACGGAAAGACATTGTATTTCGTGGGTGTATGGCATGCTACCAGCATGATTCACAGTACCAACCTGAAGGGAGAGGTTAAGCAACTCACCGACGGCATGTACGATTATACCTCGGTTGCCATGCTGAACAACAAGCAGTTGCTTACCAAACGTCACTCCATCAGCGAAGCAGACGAGCTGTTTGCAGTCGATCTGAAAAAGAAAAACACCGTAACCCGCATCACGAAGGAAAACGATCATATCTTCAGCCAGTTGAAGATGGGTAAGGTGGAAGCACGCTGGACCAAGACCGTCGACGGAAAAGACATGCTTTCGTGGGTAGTTTATCCTGCCAACTTCGACCCGAACAAGAAATATCCTACCCTGCTGTTCTGCGAGGGCGGTCCTCAAAGTCCGGTAAGCCAGTTCTGGAGCTACCGCTGGAACCTGCAAATCATGGCAGCCAACGATTACATTGTCATTGCTCCTAACCGCCGCGGTCTGCCGGGATTCGGCATGGAATGGCTGGAAGAAATCAGTACCAACTACGGAGGTCACTGCATGGACGACTACCTGAGTGCCATCGATGACATCGCCAAAGAACCGTATGTCGACAAGGATCATCTGGGATGTGTGGGAGCCAGCTTTGGAGGTTATTCGGTATACTGGTTGGCAGGTCATCACAACAAACGCTTCAAAGCCTTTATCGCTCACGATGGTTTCTTCAACATGGAACAACAATATCTGGAAACAGAAGAACTTTGGTTCACGAACTGGGACCTGGGAGGCGCATACTGGGAGAAAAACAACCCGGCGGTACAACGCAGCTATGCCAACTCTCCTCACCTGTTCGTTGACAAATGGGATACTCCAATCCTCTGCATTCACGGAGAAAAAGATTACCGCATCTTAGCTTCACAGGGAATGGCTGCCTTCAACGCCGCCAAACTGAGAGGAGTTCCGGCACAGTTACTTATCTTCCCCGACGAGAATCACTGGGTACTGAAACCGCAGAACGGTATTTTGTGGCAGCGTACTTTCTTTGCATGGCTGGATAAATGGCTGAAACCGGCAAACAAGTAATTTATGGTAAAACAAACCGAAATGATTAAGAATATTGTATTCGACTTCGGAGGGGTAATTGCCGATATCGACCGCGAGCAGGCCGTAAAGGCTTTTATCCGTCTGGGAGTGACAGACGCCGACCGTATCCTCGATAAATATCACCAGACCGGTATTTTTCAGGAACTGGAAGAAGGTACACTTTCTGAAGAAGCCTACCGCAATGAGCTGGGCAAATTGTGCGGACGGACGTTAACGTGGGAGGAAGTACAGCAGGCATGGTTAGGGTTCTTTACCGGTGTAGATATACGGAAACTGCACTGTCTGGAAGAATTAAGACAGAAAGGCTACAAACTATATGTACTCAGCAATACGAATCCGTACGTCATGGGATGGGCATGCAGCGAACGTTTTTCATCAGAAAAAAAGCCGCTGACAGCGTATTTCGAAAAGTTATATCTTTCCTATCAGATAGGCTGTACGAAGCCCGACCGACATATATTTGAATTCATGCTAACCGATAGTAAAATACAGCCGCAGGAAACCCTGTTTGTCGACGACGGAGCGTCGAACGTTGCAGCCGGACGCGACTTAGGCATGCATACCTTTCAGCCTCAAAACGGGAGCGACTGGCGGGATGAGTTAAACCAGTTACTTGCTGAATTGAAATAATACATATTACAGAAAAGCAGAGATTCTGCCTCTCCGGGGTAGAATCTCTGTTTTTTTATACCTCCAAGAACAAGAAATGATGCCCACAATAAAAATAAATAAAGCATCAGAACCGGTAATAGCGGCTGCACCTTTCGAAAACAAGGGAAAAGAAATATACAAAACGGTAATTTCCGATACCCTAAAAGACACCGTCAGTTCCCAACGTATCAGTCGGATATAAAGGATGTTACCAAAAAAACAATGCCACAAAGGCTCAAAAGCCGATTTGAATTTTCAAAAAAAGATATCAAAACACTTGCATATTACATTTCAAAGCACTACCTTTGCATCGCTTTTGAGGAAAAGCACTTCTTCGGGGTGTAGCGCAGTCCGGTTAGCGCACCTGCTTTGGGAGCAGGGGGTCGTGGGTTCGAATCCCGCTACCCCGACAAATAAATGTTGGTAATTAAACAACTTAAAGGTTTTAATTATCAGCATTTATTTTTTTATTACTAACATCTATCTCTTATCCCATTATGAAAACACTATCCGTAAAGAAAATCAGCTTTCCTGCCACTGAATCAGCAGCACAGATTCCTTCAATCTTCGATGCAGAACAGATTCCATTCCAGCAAATAAACTGTGTAAACTGGAAGGATTATCCTTATATGCCGGAGGCAAAGTTCAGAATCGCACACACAGGAGATGCTGTATTGATACACTACTGTATAACAGAAAAAAGTGTACGCGCCGTCGCACCGGCAGACAACGGAAGAGTATGGGAAGATTCATGTGCAGAGTTCTTCGTACAACCTACAGATGAAAACAAATATTACAACTTTGAATGTAACTGTGCCGGTACGCTACTGATAGAATACGGAATACCGGGAAACCGGGAACATGCGCCGCTGGAAACGGTCGGACAAGTTGCACGCTGGGCATCATTAGGAAGAAGACCATTCGAAGAGCGCATGGGAGAATGTACCTGGCAACTTGCTCTCCGGATTCCTGTCTCAGCTTTTTTCCACGACAAGATAGCCTTGCTCGACGGGAAAAAGATGAGAGCCAACTTTTATAAGTGCGGCGACAAACTTCAAACTCCTCATTTCCTGTCGTGGAACCCGATAGCTCTCCCCTCGCCTTGCTTCCATTGCCCGGATTTCTTTGGAGAAATTATTTTCGAATCAAAATAAAAGAACAATGCTTTTAAATTGTTTCTTAGCAGCAGTTGTAGTCATGCTAACCATCAAGCTATGGATCATGACAGGGGATGTGCGTAAAATACGGCAGCAGCTGACCGAACCTCAGGCAGAAAACATGGAAACGTACGCTCAGATCAGTGCACGAATCGGGAAACTTTAAAGACAGAAAGATTTTAATGGAGAACTTTGCAGCAATCGACTTTGAAACGGCCAATAGAGAACGTTCGAGCATATGCAGTGTGGGAATTGTCATTGTAAAGGACGGAAAAATCGTCGACAAGATTTATCGGCTAATCCGCCCCTGCCCGAATTATTACAGCTACTGGAACACCCAAGTACATGGTCTGGTATTTGATGATACGGCACATGCTCCGGCATTCCCTGAAGTATGGAAAGAAATTGCGCCAAAGATAGACGGACTTCCTCTTGTAGCCCACAACAGTCCTTTCGATGAAGGTTGCCTGAAAGCAGCATTTCAAATCTACCACATGGAATACCCTGGCTATACATTTCATTGCACCTGCAGGGCCTCCAGACGTACCTTTGGCAAAAAACTTCCCAATCACCAGTTACAGACGGTAGCCCTCCAATGCGGTTACGACCTGCAACAGCATCATCATGCACTTTGTGATGCAGAGGCATGCGCACAAATAGCCCTTGCAATCTTATAAAAAAATCCGCTTTAAGTCATGGTATCATTCAGTACCAGGCGACTTAAAGCGGACTTTCTTTATCAGGTTCGTATTTATTTCTTCAACATCAAGTTCTTAAAAGGTGCGGGATACAATGTTTCAAACTCCATCCGTTCTCCTGTTACCGGATGATAGAAACATAACTTGAACGCATGCAACGCCAGACGCCCCAACGGATCAACTTCACAGCCATAACGTTCATCTCCTACAACCGGATGTCCTAACGACTGCATGTGCACACGAATCTGATTCTTACGACCGGTTTCCAGTTGAAGCTCGACCAACGAGTAACCGTTGGCACGCTTTATGGTACGGTAATGTGTAACCGAATATTTACCACCATCATCGACAGGAGAAGAACTTACATACAGTTTGCGATCCGTCAGCCACGATGCAACAGTACCCTGATCCTTTTCCATATCTCCCGTTACGATAGCAACATAACGGCGGTCGTATACAATATCGTGCCAGTTATCGCGCAACGTATGCTGCGTCTTCTCATCCTTGGCATACATCATAATGCCCGACGTTTCACGATCCAGACGATGCACTACAAAAATACGATTATTGCGGTGCTCACGCTTTACGTATTCGTTCAGGATATGTTGTGCCGTTCTTTCCTTCTGATGCTCAGTTGCTACAGAAAGAAGCCCCTCTTTCTTTTCCACCACAATAAGATAGGCATCTTCATACAATATCTTCAGCATCGGATGGCGGAATTCGTGGTTGTGCTTCTCGCGACTGATCTGCACCTTCATACCCGGCTTAAGCGGATAATTGTATTGCGTCTGGATATTATTGTCGACCAGTACTACACGATTAGTAAGCAAAGCCTTTACACGAGTACGGCTGATTCCTGCCATTTTCTTCATCAGAAATTCCATCAGCTCAGCGGGTTCCGTCACATTATATATAGTATATTTCGCAGCAGCACGCGCTACAGGACGGCCACCAGCATTTCTGTTTCTTCTCGACATAACTATTTTCTATTGATGTAATTTATCTTTTCTCCAGTAATACGACATTCTCTACATGATGTGTATGCGGGAACATATCTACAGGCTGCACAGCCGTTACCTTGTACTTGGCATCGAGCAACTGAAGGTCGCGTGCCTGGGTAGCCGGATTACAACTGACATATACAATACGCTTAGGCTCGGCAAACAAAATCACATCAATAACATCATTGTGCATGCCCGCACGTGGAGGATCGGTTATAATCACATCCGGACGACCGTGCTCATTGATGAAATCTTGCGTCAGGATATCCTTCATATCACCGGCATAGAACAACGTATTGTCGATGCCGTTTATCTGAGAGTTCACCTTTGCATCTTCGATAGCTTCGGGTACATATTCTATACCGATGACCTTACGTGCCTGACGTGAAACGAAGTTCGCAATGGTACCCGTACCGGTATAAAGGTCGTACACCAGCTCATTACCGGTCAGTCCTGCAAAGTTGCGAGCGACCTTATAAAGATTGTATGCCTGTTCCGAATTGGTCTGATAGAATGATTTCGGTCCTACTTTGAAGCGAAGCCCTTCCATTTCCTCGAAAATATGATCGTTTCCCTTGAAAACTTCTACATCCAGATCGCCGATAGTATCGTTGCATTTATTGTTGATGACGTACAGCAAAGAAGTAATCTGAGGGAACTTGTCCGCAACGAACTGCAACAGTGTTTTCATTTTCTCCAGTTCCGCATCCGAAGTAATCTTACACTGCAACAGCACCATAAGCTCTCCTGTAGATGAAGTACGAACCATCATGTTACGAAGCATTCCTTCCTGACTGCGCAAATCGAAGAACTCATAATTATGCTCATAAGCGTAATCGCGGATTGCATTACGAATCTGGTTTGAGATATCATCCTGCAACCAGCATTTTTCAATGGCAAGTACCTTGTCGAAAGCTCCCGGAATGTGAAATCCCACAGCATTCATCTGATCGTACTTCACATCCTGCTTTACTTCCTCTTCGGTGAGCCAGCGCTTGTTAGAGAAGGTAAATTCCAGTTTGTTACGGTAAAACATTGTTTTTTCCGAACCCAGAATAGGCATAAACTCAGGCAATTCCACCTTTCCGATACGAGTCAGGTTATCGTATACCTGCTTCTGCTTATAGCGAATCTGGTCTTCATACGCAAGACACTGCCATTTACAACCGCCACAAACGCCATAATGCTGGCAGAACGGCTCGACACGCATCGGCGATTTTTCATAAAATTTTACTGCAACCGCTTCTGCATAGTGGTTTTTCTTACGTTTCACCTGCAAATCGACTACGTCACCGGGAACTACATATGGTACGAATACTACCAAATCATTTACTTTCGCTACTGCCTTACCCTCGGCAGCTACATCTGTTATCGTTACTTTTTCCAGTAAAGGAAGTTCTTTTTTCTTTCTTGCCACGTCTGTTTTATATAAATCCAATTTGGGAGCAAAGTTACAAAATAATCCCGACAATCTGTCACGATTTCGAAAGAAGTTAATTTTGCAATGTCTATATTGCAAAACATGCAATAAAAAGTTTCTTTTTCATTTGGATATTCATAAAATATGTATAGTTTTGCCAGCGTTAAATTCTTTTACAAAGAACCATTACAACTTGAAAAACATACATAAACCTTAATAAACCTTTTATAAAAATGGAAAAGAAAAGAATCTACACTTTCGGAAACGGACATGCTGAAGGTAAAGCAGATATGAGAAATCTTTTAGGTGGTAAAGGAGCCAACCTTGCAGAAATGAACTTGATCGGCGTTCCCGTTCCTCCCGGATTTACAATCACGACAGAAGTTTGCAACGAATATTTCGAAAAAGGAAAAGACGACGTAGTCAATCTGTTAAAAGATGATGTAGAGATATCTATAAAAGGAGTGGAAGCACTTATGAAATCTAAATTTGGCGATGTAGAAAATCCGCTGCTGGTTTCTGTTCGCTCGGGTGCAAGAGCCTCCATGCCTGGTATGATGGATACCATATTGAACTTAGGACTTAACGACGAAGTAGTTGTAGGTCTGGCACGCAAAACAGGTAATGAACGCTTTGCGTGGGACTCATACCGTCGATTTATACAGATGTATGGCGACGTGGTGCTGGGAATGAAACCTACAAATAAAGAAGATATCGATCCGTTTGAAGCCATCATAGAGGATGTTAAGAAAACAAAAGGCGTACATCTGGACAATGAGCTGGGAGTAGCCGAACTGAAAGAACTGGTAGTCCGTTTCAAAGCTGCCGTCAAAGCTCAGACCGGACAGGATTTTCCAGAAAATGCTTACGAACAACTTTGGGGAGCCATTTGTGCCGTGTTCGATTCATGGATGAACGAACGTGCTATTCTTTACCGCAAGATGGAAGGTATACCTGCTGAATGGGGTACTGCCGTTAACGTACAGGCAATGGTCTTCGGTAACATGGGTGACACTTCTGCCACAGGTGTTTGCTTCTCTCGTGACGCTGCTACGGGTGAAGATTTATTCAATGGCGAATACTTGATCAATGCACAAGGTGAAGATGTGGTAGCCGGAATCCGTACGCCTCAGCAGATTACGAAAATCGGATCTCAGCGCTGGGCTGCCTTGCAAGGAATTTCGGAAGAGGAACGTGCCAGCAAATATCCTTCTATGGAAGAGGCTATGCCGGAAATATATAAAGAATTGGATGCACTGCAAACGAAACTGGAAAATCATTACCATGATATGCAGGATATGGAATTTACCGTTCAGGAAGGTAAACTCTGGTTCCTTCAGACAAGAAATGGTAAACGTACAGGTGCTGCCATGGTACGCATCGCTATGGAAATGCTGCAGCAAGGTCTGATTGACGAAAAGACTGCAATTTTACGCTGCGAGCCCAACAAGCTGGATGAACTGCTTCATCCGATATTTGACAAAGAAGCTCTGCGTAAGGCAAGAGTACTGACTCGCGGTCTTCCTGCTTCTCCGGGTGCTGCCTGCGGTCAGATTGTATTCTTTGCCGACGACGCAGCTCAGTGGCGTGCCGACGGACACCGGGTAGTTTTAGTACGTATCGAAACTTCTCCTGAAGACCTTGCCGGTATGACTGCTGCCGAAGGTATTCTGACAGCACGAGGCGGAATGACATCGCATGCAGCTGTTGTGGCACGAGGCATGGGTAAATGTTGTGTATCAGGTGCAGGCGCTATCAATGTCGACTACAAAGCACGCACGGTAGAAATAGATGGAACTGTCTTGAAAGAAGGTGATTTCATTTCATTGAACGGTAGCACCGGTGAAGTGTATGCTGGAGAAGTTCCTACCCGCGCAGCTGAACTTTCTGGAGACTTCGCAAAACTAATGAAACTTTGCGATAAATATACTCGCCTGAAAGTACGTACCAATGCCGATACACCACATGATGCTGAAGTGGCTCGCAGTTTCGGTGCCACCGGTATCGGACTTTGCCGTACGGAACACATGTTCTTCGATAACCAGAAGATTATCGCTATGCGTGAAATGATCCTTGCTCCAGACGTAGAAGGACGTAAGAAAGCGCTCGACAAATTGCTCCCGTACCAGAAAGCTGACTTCAAGGGTATCTTCAAGGCAATGGACGGCTGTCCGGTGAACGTACGTCTACTCGACCCTCCTTTGCATGAATTTGTTCCGCACGATTTGAAAGGACAGGAAGAAATGGCTAAAGCTATGGGCGTAACAGTTGATTACATCCGTCAGCGCGTAGAAAGTCTGTGTGAACACAACCCGATGTTGGGTCACCGTGGATGTCGTTTGGGAAACACTTATCCTGAAATCACTGAAATGCAGACTCGCGCCATTCTGGGTGCTGCCTGCGAATTGAAGAAAGAAGGTTACGACCCGCATCCGGAAATTATGGTACCGCTTATCGGTATCCTCTATGAATTCGAGGCGCAAGAAAAAGTGATTCGTGAAACTGCTGCACGCTTATTTAAAGAAGAAGGCGTAGAAATTCCATTCAAGGTAGGTACCATGATTGAAGTACCGCGTGCTGCCCTGACTGCCGACCGCATCGCTTCTCACGCCGAATACTTCTCATTCGGAACCAATGACTTGACTCAGATGACCTTCGGTTACTCGCGTGACGATATTGCTTCCTTCCTGCCTGTATATCTGGAAAAGAAGATTTTGAAGGTAGACCCGTTCCAAGTTCTCGACCAGAACGGCGTTGGTCAATTGGTAGAAATGGCTGTCCAGAAAGGACGTTCTGTCCGTCCGGATTTGAAATGCGGTATCTGTGGCGAGCATGGTGGTGAACCTTCTTCTGTTAAGTTCTGCCACAAAGTTGGCTTGGACTACGTAAGTTGTTCTCCATTCCGCGTTCCTATCGCCAGACTGGCTGCGGCGCAGGCTGCAATCGAGGAATAGCACGATATAGCTGATACTCAATAAAATAGGCGGTATGCTTT
>HF993223.1 GCA_000436795.1 Bacteroides sp. CAG:1076 | reverse complement strand
TACCTGATATTTCCTTAAAATCAGTAAAGGGAGCCAATTCATTTTTTTTCTCATCATCCGGATATGCAAAAATAAATCTAGCATTTACAATATCAGCTCCACTGCTTTCAGCTTTACACACCAAAGATGCTATTGCATCTTTCAATAAACAATCATCACTATCAAGATGTTGTATATACTTACCTGAGGCAATATCTACTCCCGCCCTTCTGGCCGATGGCAAGCCCTTATTTTTTTGGTGTATATAAATTATACGCGTATCTAATTCTCTATATTTGTTAATAATATCTTCACTTCGATCAGTACTTCCATCATTCACAATAATAATTTCAAGTTCTTTATAAGTTTGTTGAACAACGCTACAAAGACATGAATCTAAAAATGACTCTGTATTATACACTGGTATAATAACAGAAACTAATGGATTAGAGGTACTCATAAAAAAGATAAAAGAATGGAAGTGACTATAAATATCTGTTTAAATATACAAATGTACTAATTTAAAGAAATAAATATAATTTATTTTTATATTTTTGTTCAATACGATTAAATTCAACATACATGAAAATAGTATTCATTTCCCACTTAGCACATTCACAAGGAGGAGCTCAAGGAGTTCTTGTCGATTTAATAAAAGGAATAAAACAATACTATCCCAAATACCAAATATATATTATTTTCCCTAAAAAGGGTGACTTGATTGACGTATGCTCTCCATACATCAATGGCTACCAAATAATCAAACAGCCGTGGTGGATTATACCAGGGAAAAAGATCAAATGGCATATAGCAATAGGACGTCTTTTCCGTATAGCCAAATATGCTATAAAAACTTTAAAATATCTTCGAGAAATACAGCCGGATTTTGTCATAACTAACACCTTAGCATCTCCAACAGCTGCTTTAGCTGCTTATTGGGGTAAATTTAAACATATCTGGTTTATACATGAAATACCAACATTGTCTACAGACTGTACATTTTTATATCCGGAAAAATATATATGTAAATATATGGAGAATTTTTCAATAAAGATGCTGTCTGTTTCAGAAGCTATTTCAACATACTATAGTCCTTATTTAACAGACAAGACTAAATTAGAGCGTGTACACTATGCTATTGAAATACCCAATATACCTTCTACCCAAAATCACATTTACACCTTAATCATGGTAGGTTCATTTAATGAAAATAAGGGGCAGAAAGAGGCTGTTTATGCTAGTGACATTATTAAGCATAAATATCAAATACCATTTCAATTATTATTAGTAGGTGCCAACAAAGACAAATATACCTACGAAATAAAAGAACTCATCAAACAACGAGAGCTCACTCAACAAATAAAAATCATAGATTTTACTTCTTCAATACTCAACTATTACCAACAAGCGGATGTACTAATAACCTGCTCTGCCTCTGAGGGATTGCCAAGAGTGATTATTGAAGCACAAAAATTAGGAATACCTGTTATCGCTACTTCTATCCAGCCCAATAAGGAGCTAATCGAATCAGGATATAATGGATTATTATATCAAAGAGGGAACTATAACGAATTAGCACAACATATTATTGAATTAAACGATAAAGAAAAGCGAAAAAAAATGGGTGAACACGCAGTAAATCGTATAAAAGATCTTTATACTATGAAAGGTTTCATTACAGAATTCACAAAAACAATTCATAAATATGAATAAAGTTCTTTTTTACCATTTAGAATTTCCAGCAGGTGGAACAGAAAAAGTGACTATCAACATAGCTAAATTTCTTAGTAATAAAAACTATGAAATCCATGTTATGACTTCAAATAAAACGCAAAATGAAGATTTTCCGTATATTAAAAACATTATAGAAATTCCTAATAAAAAATCCGTCTTTGATGACCCCGAATCAGAAGACTTTTTAATTGAGTATTTACAACAAAAAGAGATTGATATATTTGTACTTCCTGCAAGATTAGCCCCGAGTTTATGCTTACACATAAAAGAAAAGACAAAATGTAAAGTCGTTTTTTGTTTACATAGCATGCCCCTATGGGAAGTAAAAAGTTTATTATGTAGTAAAAAAGAAAGGAGCCGACGAAATATATATAAAAAAATACATTGGTATGCAACAACTTACATAAAGGGATATTGGTTAAACTCTTATAATAAAAGATTTATAGCTCCATACCGAGAAACCTATAATAATGTAGATGTATTTGTTACTCTATGTACTGAGTACCAAAATAAACTAAAAAGAATATTGCACAGCTCTGGCGAAAAATTTGAAACAATACCAAACTCTGAAGAAAAACCATCTCAAATCAATTTAAAC
>HF993222.1 GCA_000436795.1 Bacteroides sp. CAG:1076 | reverse complement strand
TCGGATATTCCAAAATAAATTTCATAAAAAGGTTTTGCTCCACCTATGACAACCCAATCGTACCCGAAAAGAAGCCCTCCCATTGCTGAAACCAAACAAATAAAATAGACAAAAAGACAATTATATGTATTCATAGTTAGTTATTAATATTAAACGAATACAAAATAACAGAGAATCCATGAGGCAAAAAATGTAGAAAACATCGGTTATCATGTAAAATATCTTGTTTTTTTCACTAAAAAGAGAAGAGGAGATTTGAAAAGCAAACAGAAAAAATTACTTTTGCAAAAGTAAAATACAATCTATGAAGCACAAAAAAGATGGATTTACGGGCCAGAGAGCTATTGTGCTCCCTCCAGCAATTATTGAGCTATTGCAAAACAATGAAATAACCAATCTGTTATACGTTACAGACATTGGTTTCTATCCTAAAGCCTCAGGGCACTACAGAACACGTCCCGAAGGAGCAAGCCAACATATTCTTATATATTGTACAGAAGGAAAAGGATGGTTCAATGTGAATGGAGTACATCATGATATAGAAAAAGAACAGTTTTTCATCATCGAAGCAGGACTACCACACACGTATGCAGCCTCCGAACGCAATCCATGGTCTATTTACTGGATTCATTTCACCGGAGAAAAAAGCCACCTATTCAAATCAATATACAATAAAGTATTCAACATTGACGATGCTCCCGATGCTCGATTCAAAGACAGACTTATCCTCTTTGAAGAAATCTATCAAAATCTGGAAAAAGGATATAGCATCGAAAATCTGGAGTATACTTCATTGTGCCTATGGCATTTTATAGCCTCATTCCGTTTTATATCTCAATTTAGAGAAGTCAATAAAGCGTCAAAAGGTAACATTATACAGGAGGCCATTTGTTTCATGCAAAAAAACATCAACAAAAAATTGTCCTTGGAAGAAATTGCAGAAAGCGTACGATACTCTCCATCACATTTCGGACAACTTTTTTTAAAGAAGACCGGACATACACCTCTCAATTATTTTACTCACATGAAAATACAAAAAGCCTGTCAGCTTCTTGACTTTTCAGACATGAAGATTAAAGAAATAGCCGACAAACTAAGTTTCTATGACCAATATCATTTCACAAAAGTATTTATCAAAATATTAGGAGAAAGCCCCAGCAGTTACAAGAAAAGGAACAAAGGATGAGTTATGAAATACAAAATCTCTCTATTTTTATCCTATATCATCACAATACAAGATAAAAACAGAGAGATTTTATGCAACTCCAATTTTGACAAGTCAACTGATTCCGTCTTACTTGAAAAGCTTCTCCAAATCGTCTTCTTTCAAGACTGAAAGCACGACCTTGCCGTCGGGAGTATAATTGGGAGTAGAAACAGCAAAAAGCTCATCTACCAAATTATTCATTTCTTCATTCGTAAGTACCTGTCCAGGTACAATAGCAGCAGCTTTTGCCAGCGAAAGAGCCAGCATACTCTGCACTTCCTCTTTTACCTTACAGCCCTTTTCGATAGCAGTCTGCACCATATTCGTCACCAGCGTTTCTGGATTTAAACCTTCAATACCTGCCGGTATGCCATTGATGGCATAAGAGCCTCCCCCCAGATTACTGAGTTCAAAGCCCAAGGCTGTCAGGTCGTCCATGATTTCCTCCAGCACAGGAACTTCGGCTGGAGAGAAATGCACCATATCAGGAAACAGCATACGCTGAGAAACATTTCTCCGATTGGCTATCTGACTCATATACTTATCGTACAAAATACGTACATGAGCACGCTGCTGGTCAATAATCATCAATCCCGACTTGACAGAAGTCAGAATATAGCTTCCTTTATACTGATAATGTTGTGCCGACTTTTCTGCTACATTTTCATCCGGATGCTCATCATACAATGTCGGTTCCGACGGTTCTTGTTCAGGCTCACTCCACGATTCTTCAGGAACAGGCGAAGAAGGCATATTCCACGCAGGCATACTGTTCTTTTCCAGCCCCTGAAACAAAGGTTCCCATTCCGTGTGCTGTTTCTTATTGTACGAAGAAGGAGAATACTGCGATGGAGGCACCGACGACACATTAAACGGATTATACGAAGGATCGTACGAAGTAGAAGGAGGACGAACGCCCGAGGTAGGAGCCGCATCGAAAGCTGGAATATCAGGCATACCCTCCGTATCAAAGTCAATGGAAGGAACAGCATTGAAGCGTCCCAACGTTTCTTTTACTGCTGCCGACAGGATCTGCCAGATAGGCTGCTCGTTCTCAAATTTTATTTCTGTCTTCGTAGGATGAATATTCACATCAATATTTGCCGGATCGACATCAAAATAAATAA
>HF993221.1 GCA_000436795.1 Bacteroides sp. CAG:1076 | reverse complement strand
AGAAAGCACAATCATTTTGCATGAAAGGAGGTATGAAATGATAATACCTACTATCCGTTATTATGGGAGATTGGAATTTGATAATAACAGCAAAACTACACCCAAATACACTATTAAATCAGAAGCAGGATATTATGAGCCTATGGAACAAATAAAAGGCAGAAATGGATTTGTATCTATGTATCTGATGGAAAAGCTAAAAGAGGGCGCAAACATACCGTCTATGAGGCTGCAAGCTAAAAACAGCCTCAACTTTACAGGATTGAAAGATTATTTTGTAGATGGCAAGTTAAGCGGTTTTGCATACGGCTACCCTTTGGCTGACAAAGTTTACAGCAGCAAAAAAATAGAAAATCCCTTTTATGAATATCGTAATGACGGTTTTCTGTTTATCGTACACCAAGACAAAACGGCAGCAACAACAGCAGAACAAATAAGACCGACATTCATAGAACTAATTGTTTTGGATGGTGCAAAGGTATTGATACCTTCTTATTGCAAACAGTTAATTATGGGCGGTTTTGATGAGGCTATCAATCAGTTAAGAAAACAGGCTAAAGCCTTATAATAATATGTTGTTTGTGGGCAAAAATTGGTAACAATGTACGATAAGTTAAAATTATGGGCAGCCAGAACGAGAGCAACCCCAGATGTAGGAAAATTTTTAGATAACGCTAAAGACCAAATAGACCATGCAACAGGTGAAATAAGAACCTTTGGTAGTCTGGATGGCTTAAAGGTTTCAGTCTTTACAGGTGGTATTTCAATAATCGGCAGTTTGTCTAAATATCTATATCCAAACAATATTTATCCACTTGACAGGCACAGCACAGCGGAGGCGATGGAAAAGCTATCTGATAGCCTGCATTTAAATATATCGGATGCAAAGATAACAGGTTTGGAGTTTGGTACTCAATTTGTGATGAGGCACAACCCAGAGGACTATTTAAGAAGATTAGGAGATATGCCACGATTACAAAGGTATCATTTTGATGTTGGAACACTATACTATAAGCCAAAAGGGAAACAGCAGCCTAAAGTATTTGTGTTCTATGATAAGAAAGCGGATGCAGCAGTTAAGGGAATGACGCTACCCGATGGCTTTAATGATGCAAACTTACTGAAATATGAAATGAGATATAACCAAAGGTTACCCCAACAGTTAGGAGTATCAGAAGTTACAGCCTCAACATTATCAGAAAAAGAATTTTATCGGCAAATGGTAAAACGATACCAAGACTGTTATTTTTCAATATCCAAGCAGAACCAAGTTAAAACAAATATTATGAGTGAAATTAAGACCGTTTCAGACGCTTTTAATGTGTTGGTTGCACGATTGATTAATCAGAGTGACCAAACGCAAATAACGGCTTTTTTAGAAGAACTGAAAGAAGCCAGAACCTTTGAGGACAGGAAATGTTACACCAGATTGAAAAAGAAAATTCAAGATGTAGCGACAAAAGCGGAAATATCGGTTTCCGATGAACTTATAAAGGAACTTGACAACGAGGTTAAAAATGTTGGGGCTTATGTGTAAAGTCTTATAATAAGATGTATTTGTACCCAAATTTTGGTAACAAACTAAAGAAGTAAGAAATAGTATGAAAACAAGAACTGATGCAGTAGTATTCACTACTTTAAAAAGTAAGGATATAATCACAACAGACAGCAACGGACATATAATGTTAGATGTAACAAAGCTATTTGATACAGACGGAAGTGAATTTCTGAAATGCAGAAATGTTGGTGATTATACTGTGGGAGAGATTGAAAAGCTGAAATACAAACTTAAAACATTAATTTATGGCAAGGCAGAAGAATGACGGCAGAGGGCGGTTGGGAGGTAGGGCAGCAGGAACACCCAACAAGGTTACAGGAACTCTAAAAAGTTGGATAACTGATTTGATTAACTGCAACCGTTCACAGATGGAAAAAGACTTGAAAAATTTAGATCCAAAAGACAGATTAATGTTTCTTGAAAAGATGATGCAGTATGTTATCCCCAAGCAAGCAGCCCAACAAGTTAAACTTGACTTTGATAGTCTGACGGATGAACAACTGCAACAGATTATAAACGATTTGGCAAAGGAGATGGAAAATGAAAATTCAGATTGATAGGGCAAAGCGAATAGCAATAATTAAATGGTTGCACTCTGGAGTAATAGAGACAAACGACATACCGGAACTAAACGAGGTTAGAAACAATTGGTTTATGGCTTTGATGAAAGAAACGGATGCAGCCAAGCAAGAAGAGAATAACAACACAGTAGAAACAATTAAAGATTAAGATTTATGGCAATTTCTAAAAAAGAAAGACGTTTGATGATTGCAGAAGAAGTACTGCAAAACGCAGAAAAGGAGATGGACTTGTTTATAATAAAGCAATTGGCAAGCGACAGTAGCACACCTTTTGACTCTAACAAGGAAACTCGCTTACGAGAACAACTCGAAGATGCAAAAAAGGAATACATGGAAGCTAAAGCGGATATGAGGGCTTTTTCCGATGAAGAAATAGACTTAATGGCTGATGAAATGTGTGGTATTCCACAAAACGAAGAACTCACACCGGAAGAAGAAAAAATATTGGATAACATAGCTAATTTATTTTGATATGGAATATTGGGAAATAAGAAATAAGGTTGAAGAACTCAACAGGCAGATAGGAGAACTGGAAAGACAGAAACGCAATGCAACAAACATTAATGAGAAAATAAAGCTAACTAACAAGTTGGCAAAACTCTATCTGCAAAAGGAATGTGTTTTAAACAGTACAAGACAGTAATTCACTAAAATTATAAAGGTAGCCAAAACGGTTACCTTTTTTAGTAATATCAAACACCAAAAAATTACAATGGTAAAGGTTATTTTTATTATTATTGTTGTTTTTGG
>HF993220.1:3201-4221 GCA_000436795.1 Bacteroides sp. CAG:1076 | reverse complement strand
TCATTTACTCAATTTTTTATATTGTTTCATTGCATTACTCAAACTCTCTGTTTTATCCAGAAGGATAGCCAGCTTATCCACATCTACCATAACACCGCCATCCAGATAAGCCCACACCTTACGGAGTGCCTGAGCTATCTCTTTGGCTTCCTTAGCCTCTTTCTGTACAGCGTTAATCTCTTTATTGGTAACAGTCCTTTTCCCTTGCTTTTCGGCTAATTCTACGGCTTTTCTCGTGGCGTTTACTTGTTCCTCTTCCGTATCGTAATTGGCTACAATGTCCTTAGCAGCAGAAGCCGATATTTGTTTGTTTATAATACGTTCCTGAATCTCTATAGGGAGATCCATTAGGGATAAACATTTACTCACAAAAGCCGGAGATTTTTTAAACTTTTCAGCTATCTCATTTTGGGTATATCCGAACTTTTCTTTAAAGCGTTTGAACATGATACCGCACTCATATTCAGAAAAACGCTTTCCCTCATTTCTCATCATCTGCTCGATTAGAAGCTCTTCCGTACTTGTGTCTTTAGGCAGCTTCAAAGCCTTAATGTAAGGAATGTTTGTCCCCTCTTCAATCGCAAGCATGGTAGCCCGATAGCGTCTTTCACCATCCACCAGCTTGTACCGTTCTATACCGTCCTCATCTTTGAAAGGAAGTACGGTAATAGGGTTAAGAACTCCTTTAGCCTTGATTTGCTCCTTTAATTCCTCTAAATCGAAATCTCTACGAGCATTGAAATCATCCATTACCACTATGTTACGTGGATCTATCTGGAAAATATCAGTTCTTTTTGTTGCATTAGTTTCCATTTTTATTAACTATTGGGTTGATAATGTTTACAGCTTTTCTTTCTGGCTGTTATCCGTTTACCTAACTTGTAGCAATACATTTGGGTTGTATGAGGATAACACCAATAGTATTTACATTCGCTACAGTGATTATTCTTCATCATCGAAATAACCTTCGTTTTCATCTAAAAAGTTATCAAAAGCATCATCGCAATAAGAGCCTTCACA
>HF993220.1:0-3124 GCA_000436795.1 Bacteroides sp. CAG:1076 | reverse complement strand
CTTTTCGCCAGGGGCAAAACTCGCAAAGTTCATCACCAAGTTGCTCTTTTAATTCTTGTTCACTCATATCAGTACCGAAAATCTGTAAAATGAATAACTACACCTTCAAAAACATTCTCTTTGTTGTTCCCGAAAAACCATTCTACAAAGTCCTCCACGCTCAGACCATCATTTTTCGCTACTTCATGGATTGAAACTTTCTTGTTGTCTATCCATATTTCAGGGTAAGCATCCTCAGAGCTATATGTCATGGTTACGTGTTGCAGTCCGATTTTGGGTAATTGGGCTATTTCCTTTTGCTCCGAATTATACGGTCTGCCAGTCCATTCACGTATTGAAAGATATTTTTTACCAGAAACAATATCTTTATACCGTCCATTCCATACATTTTTTGCGTTGTATCGGATTGTATGGATCTTACTTTTGTCTTTCAGCTTCTTTTCAAAGTCTGTAGCCTCGCCAGCTTTGCTATGAGTTACGGGGAAAGACTTGCATAAGGTCAATATTACTTTTTTCTTTTCCATCTTAATTGTTGAGTTTTATATATTTACCAGGTATATTAGAATATTCCAGTATTTTTGCGTTTTCCTCACCAAAGGCTATAAGAACGCTACCGCACCCTGGGCTATCTCCTTGTGTACCATCTGGTCGATAGAATTTTATTCTACCCTTCACAAACATTATTGCGCTTGCATTTGGGAAAATGAGATCTTGAAACATCTTGCTATCACAGCGATTAAAAAGCAATGCTATCCCGTTATTGTTCCTTACCATCTTTTCCACAAATCGCTCAATAAGAGGACGTGAATACGGAGGATTTAACCATACTCTTACCCCCCCCCCATTCAGTTTTTAAACCATCCTCAGAAGGCGTTATATGTCTTTTGGCGGTGTTCCACAAACGATTTTCAGGAGCGCATGGATCAAGATCAAAACTCCCTAAAGCGTCCACTATCCATTTGGGAGTGTACCACTCATCCGTTGTCTGCTTACTTCGTTCAAAACTCGTATTCATAATGTTTACTTGGTAAATTTTAATATTCCTTTCCGTGTTTATTTTCCCTACCTTCGTTGTAATACATCTTTTGCTCAATATGCCACAGTAAGTTAATTTTGAGAATTTCGGATAATCTTCGTATCTGGTGAAGAGCATAGTTAATCTGTTCTTCCTGAGAATATTTATAGTTCACCAAATCTTTTACGATAGCATATATATTTTCTGTAAAACTTTTCTTAGGAGTAACTACGTGTTGCAAACAGAATCTATTTAAATTCAGATTATTTGCTCCGGCAAGATCCAGTAATCGAATAGCAGCATCCGCTAATTCATCTTCTACTGTATCTTTCACATACTCTTCAAAGTTTTCTCTGAAATACTTGTTTTCATGGTGGAAAGTACGATCATCGAATATTGTTTCTTTTCTGTTGGCTGGTACTCTTGCAAACTTATTTCTTCTATGGGCGTTCACAGCTTCCATAAGCTCCGAAATAACCAGGCAAAGAAAGTGCTTATCGCTTGGTCTGCCTTCCCAAAATCCATGTTTTACAGCGTTGGAATGGGCTTTGTCTTTTAACTCGTTCCAATTTATCTCACTCATTTTCTATAACTCTTGTTTTGGTAATAAATACGTTCAAACATTTCTTCCATCCGATCAGCTATTCTTATACCGTAACGTTCCCCAAAATCGGAATCTTTGAGATTGGAAGTTGCGATAGTGAATAACTGTCTATCATATCTGGCATAAAGCAGTTCTACCACTGGTGAGAACTCGTTACCCCAACTTTTTACACTTGCTGGTTCAGTTCCTATATCATCAATAAAAAGCAGTTCTTGATTTTTGAGCTTATTGAAGTACATAGGATCATTAGCCACATTTTTTGCCAAATCCAAAGCTGAAACCCGGAATACACCTTTTCGCTCACTGGATATGGAGCTATTGTGTAGAATACCGATAAGGTTACAAATCGCCTTGCCTAAAGTAGATTTGCCGGATCCCACTATTCCATATAGCAGCAATCCTACTTTATAATCGCCAGTAAGCCATTTTGCAGCCTTTTCTATTTTCTCCAGTGTTTCCTTATCTTCCTGAAACGGAATACGCCTTTTACGCACCTCATGCTGATAGCACATAAGCAGCATTTCCTGAACCGTTTCCTTAGAATATCCTTCTATTCTAAATCGTGTTTCTGTAGTCGTTTCCAGTTGCCGATCCAGGATCTTTTGAAGCTGATTCTTTATGTTTATATCCATACTTTTGTATTTCTTCGTTATATCTATTTACTACCCAGTTTAGTATGGCTCTATAGTCAGAACTATACTTTTTCCCTTTTGATCCTTTATAGTTATCAAGTATTTCAATCATCCGTTTGGCTCCTTCCTCAGAATATTCAGCGCATAACTTAGCGTATTCATCCCTTGTTAGTGTTACGAACTCAGCATACTTGTATTTTTTTGCCTTCTCAGCCTTTTTTTGCTGCTCTGGCGTTAAAGGTGGTGGGCTTTCTTGTGGAAACAGTAAAACTTCCTGTTGCGGTTGTTGGGGCTGCTCTTGTAGGATCGTTTCTGCTTCTGCTTTTGGAATGAAAACCCTTGCCTTAGTGATCTCACCCCCTTTCTTACCTGCCAGCCTTCTTTTCTCACTTATCAGGTTGTCTTTTACCATACGCCTACTATAAATAGCTCCATCTTCCCGAACTTCACACACCTTGTTTTCTATCAAAGAATCCACCCATTTAGAAGATCCTGAGCAATCCGTACCTATTATACGGGCTATATCTTCTTTCGTACAAGGCTGTCCGTTTGGCATAACCATAACACCACGTTCTACACTTTCCCACATATAGCATAACATATCCATCCACAAACCCCTAACGTCTGGTGGAAGTACCCTTAATTCAGGACACCTCAACCAATCGCCAACATAGAAAGGCATAGGAGTTTCTTGTTTTCTTGCCATAGAGAGAATTTTTAAGGAAGCCGGGATAATTCCCAGCTTTCCTATAATCATGTTTGAACGGTTACACTTCCAGAATTGCAATATCGGGGGCAATATCCTTGATCTTATCCAGCACTTCATCAATACACTTATCTCTGTAACTTTCCATCACTTCATTTGCTCCTGGC